>JAJZFK010000481.1 GCA_021805405.1 bacterium | reverse complement strand
GATCTGATGGAGCTGCTAAATGGTAAGTCGCCAGCAATATGGGACGGAATAAGCTTCGCGAACGCTGTGAAGAGCGGCCAACCACAGAATGGACGAGACCACCTGGTCATCAGCCAGTGCGCTCACGTTTGCCAGCGCACGGCAGTATGGCGGCAGGACGATGCCCTGCAAATGTACATGCGAACATACCACGACGGCTTCCACCTATTTCCCAACGAGATGCTGTTCAACCTTACCAACGACCCACATGAGCAGTTCAATATCGCATCAAGCGAACCGGACACCGTGCTTAAGGGTGCCGCCAAGCTGCAGGGCTGGCACGATGAACAGATGCAGCACCTCGTAGATACCGGTGCTCAGGTGGTAGATCCTCTCTGGACAGTGATTGCTGAGGGCGGGCCGTTTCATGCTATTCACGAAACAGGCAAAAGTCCGCTACCCAAGTACCTAACCAGACTACGGGAAACCGGCAGATCGGAGGGTGCCGCACTTTTAGAGCAAAAATATGCAAGGTGGCTGAAATAACATGACTGGTGCCCCACGGCCATTTCACGTCATGACAAAGCCTATTGGGCCTATCTGTAACCTGGATTGTAAGTACTGCTTCTACCTTGAAAAGGAGAAGATGCTGCAGGCGGATGCTCTTGCACCACGCACCACGTGGCAAATGAGCGACGACGTTCTAGAGGCTTACATTAAACAGTATATTGCCAGCCAACCGACTCCAGAGGTTACGTTTGCGTGGCAGGGTGGTGAACCCACCCTTCTAGGCGTGAGGTTCTTTAAGCGTGTGCGTGAACTGCAGCAACGGTATGCCGATGCCCGACCCATTCAGAACGCCATACAGACTAATGGAACGCTTCTGGATGATGAATGGTGTGAATTCCTGGCGAAGGAGCGGTTCCTGGTTGGCATCTCGATCGACGGACCAGCCAGGTTTCACGATAGCTACCGCGTTGATAAACAGCAAAAGCCGACCTTTGATGCCGTTATGCACGGATTGGAGCTTCTTAAGCTCTACAACGTAGAGTTCAACACGCTCACGGTTGTTAACCGGGTGAATGCGGCCGATCCACTCGCGGTCTACCAATTTCTGAAGGAAACCGGGTCGGGCTTTATTCAGTTCATTCCGTTGGTAGAGAGGTACTATAAACCCTCTAGTAATCCCGGTAACGGGCTGATCCAGATCGACCTTGCGCCTCCTCCTCGCCATGCCAGCGTAGAGAGTGAGGTAACTGAGTGGTCGGTACTACCCGATCAGTTTGGGCAGTTCCTGGTAACCATTTTTAACGAATGGGTGCGAAACGACGTCGGCGCAGTGTTTGTACAACTTTTCGACTCCGCGCTGGGAACGTGGCTGGGAGAGGGCGCATCGCTTTGCGTATTCGCAGAGACGTGTGGCAGTGCGCTAGCGATGGAACAGAGTGGCGATGTCTACTCATGCGATCATTTCGTCTACCCCGACTATCGCCTGGGTAATATCCAGCAAACCGACCTGGCCGATCTCGCACGCTGCAAAGCCCAGCAAGACTTTGGCCGGGAAAAGCAGACTACGCTGCCTCGTTATTGTCGGGAGTGCTCGGTGCGGTTCGCCTGCAATGGCGAATGCCCAAAACATCGGTTCCTTAAAACGCCGGAGGGCGAATTCGGCTTGAATTACCTCTGTGCGGGCTACAAAAGTTTCTTCACACATATCGATCCTTACATGCGCAACATGGCGGCCCTGCTTAAACAGGGTCGAGCGCCTTCAGAAATAATGGGTTCATTCCGTAAAACGCCAAGTTCAATCAAGGCGGCACACGTAGGGCGAAATGACTCTTGCCCTTGCGGATCTGGCCAGAAATACAAAAAGTGCTGCCTACTGCGCAGCCGCTAGTGCAGGAGACAATCGTTGTTTAGCCGCATACCACGCTACTCTTTTCTATGCTTTACCACTATCGCTGCTATTGCGTACGCCTGCCCATCGCTTGCTGCTACTAAATCGTCAGCGAGTAAACACCCTCTGGTGCCAGTAATTACAGTCAACACGGACTACACTGTTTGCCCATCCTACAATGGATTGGGTGTGCAATGGGACCCTAGCTTTGTAGACTACACGGCTGCCCAATGGCAGCGTATCTTTCAGCGCGTTTCTATACTGCAGCCGCAGTTTATTCGCTGCTGCTACATGGCGACCAGCTACTGCACAGGTTTCAAATCCAATGGTCAGCCTATCTTCAACTGGAATTCAGTTGATATGCGTCGTGTATACCCCATTTTGGATTACTGCCAGGCACATCATATCACGGTGCTTTTAGGGGAATGGGGACCTCCATTCGGAATGAAGGTTGATGACCCGCGGTGGTCCACACTTATAGCAGATGAACTTAACTACCTCATTCACAACAGAGGTTACACCTGCATTCCGTGGTTCAATAAGCAGAACGAACCTACGGGCGATGACGCCTACTTTCAGCAGTGGCGCATCAGCCAACTTAACCTTCAAGCCGCAATTACCCGCGCCAAACTGGGAAAATACGTAAAACAGGTTGGTCCCGACACATCCGGCGAAGGACTGTTCGCCTGGTTGAAGATGTGTGCCGAACAGCTGCCCCAAGCACTTGGTGAGTACGAACTGCACTGGTATGCTACAGATGACAACATTGCCAGCGATCATGTGGAATCGTCACTTAGGGTTGAACGTAAACTGATAGACGACACCGATCCTGATGGCAAAACAAAACCGTTCATTTTGGGGGAATCGGGAACAAGTGACACGCTAGCTTCGCAAACCGGCAACTGGTCAAGCGGCGACAGCAATGTCCTTATACGAAGTCCACGGTATGGTACCCTCATGGCTGATTACGCCGTGCAAACCATGCGAGCTGGTCTGGCAGGCATGTCTGCGTGGGATCTCGACGATGCTATGCATGAACAGATGGGCGCTCGCTCCAAGACGACCGTTCGCAACCCCAACGGATACAACCTGAAGGTGTGGGGATTCTGGAATACGCTTGGGACGGCAATGGGTGAGCCTTCAGATGTTGAGCTGCGCCCCTGGTTCTACACGTGGACTATGCTGTCACGCCACTTTCCGCAGGGTTCTCGCATAGTTCTTACCAATAATCCCAACATACCGGGGGTTAGGTCAAGCGCGGCGCTCATTACGCATAATGGGGTAACTGCGCTAAGCATTGCCGTAGTGAATGACTCGGATACTGCGCGCAATATTAAACTTGTGGTACCAAACATTGTGGGTACTGCTAACATCAGGCAGTTCGATTACTCCCAAACCGCGCCCAGAGCTACGGCAGCAGGCATGCCAATGCCTCTCCACACCTTGCAAGGTGCAAATTTGAGCACAGGAATAATAGTTGATCTGCCAGCTCAGGGTATGGTCGTGCTTACTACCCTGCACAGTAAGCGGACGTTAAAATTAACTACCGGCCGCGTAGCACGCACTACGCAGATACAGCTAGCATCTGCAGATGGAACGGACGTACTGCTCCCGGGTACCACGGTTCAGTTTCACGCAGATGTTCAACCAGAGCAGGTTCCCGTCACCTGGAGAGTAACCTCGCCAAATGGCGCGGCAACGAGGGTTGCGTCAGTGGATAAGCAGGGTCGTTTAACTGGAAGGTTGCAGGGTTCCGTACTGCTGATAGCCACATCGTCTGCACCGGGTAATGTAAAGTCGGTAAGCGTTACGGTGCATGTTATGAATAGCAAATCAATAACCGATTATCTTAGTAACTGGAGCAATACCTATTCACACACTAGCGGCCTTACTTTCGATAATCAGCACGCATCTCAATTTGAGGGCCAGGCAATCCGGGTGAAACGGCTCACTAACACGCCTCAATCTATCGAATATAATATGTACCACCTCACGAGCTTCCGGGTAAAGGCGTTCTATACAGGGCAGTTCAATGACCAGGTTACAATCGCCGTCTCTGCGGATGGAATTCATTGGCACACGGCGCAAACAGTGCACTCCACCACCGAAACCACGAGCGATTTCAAGCCTACCTACATCACCCCTGCTGCACCTCTGCCGCCAGCCAATTTCCTGCGCATCACGCTGCAGAATAATCCGGTTGTTTACGCACCGCAACTGGCGGAGGTTACCTTGAAAGCATCCGTTTCAGTTCACTAGTTAGGTACGTCACCAGTGAATTCGCGAGTGATATGGGCACGTGGTCGTCAGTTGCTGCTTTGTACCCGTTCAACCTGGAAGATGACCAACTGCTGCCCTAAGTTGCCTCTTAGCGGCGCAAAGGCAAATCCGTGAGTGGTACCCTTCGGCAGCCAACGTGGACTGTAGTTTAATCAATCAGGCGAATACTGCACACATTAGTGCTTAAACCGTGCCATGCGCTGGTGAAGGGTATGGTGGATGTGGACAGTGATCCCTGCACAACGGCTATCGCGTCTTCGGAATTGAGGAGCAGTCGGTAAGGTTACGCACATCGAAACTTGCGGCGACGATGCGCCAGGAGCTCTCGCGGCCATAAGCAAGGCGGTCGGGCCATACACCAGATTGCAATGTCTGCCGGGCAATAACCAAAACCTTCCTCTCTAAATGCGCACACGGCAGTAGCGAGCTGGCGGACACGCACGCAACTTGTTTACTTTCTGAGCCTAGGGTGAGAGCCACCAGAGTATGAAGTATGCGCGCCAACCCGGTTGCTCATATGGTGCAGCAGTAGATGCTTCCCTTCCACCACAAACTTCTAGAGTGCCGATTCATCGGTTGAGCGAAGCAGGTTAGCGTTTTCACTCACGTTCCTACTAGGACGCAGTAAAACCTCTGCCGGTGCATCCGATGTGGCTGCGCGCAGTAGAGTTGTAATATGCTCGGTATGATCCGCGGTGAGAGGCAACATTTGCAAACACGCTAATGCCCCGGCCTGCACTCGTTTCTGAGCGGGAGTGTAGGTCGTATCCGTAGTCAGTCTTTCTACCGGCCGAACTGCAGACTGGTCGCCAATTTGGGCAAGTGCCTTCAGAACCGCCTGAATGAACTCTTCGTACTCGTCTGCAAGGCCAATATCGAGATACCGGTAGAGGATAACCCTATGTTTGGAGGAAAGTAGTAGAGCGTCGCTCGGCCGCATTGCGGGAAGAAGGCGGGTTAAGCCAGAAAGTGCCACCTTCACTGCCTCGGATTCCAGTGAGTCAAGCGCTTCGGTTAGCGGTGGTATGGCGTCCAGGTTGTCACTCTGCGATAGCTCCCTTAACTTCCGCAGCTGCCTGTTGTTCGTTGCTAGCAGGGATAGAGCAAAGGGTGTGAGCGCCAAGACCACGTTTGCCGCGACACCCCAATATTGCCGTTTTAAGGCATCCTGAACGGCGTACACCACGCCAGTGGGTGTCATTACTGCCAATGCCATCATAAACACCTGCCTTCGTACACCGAATTTGCCGGTTTTACGCAGCGGATTAACTGTTGGCATGCCGTCACCACCAGTTGGCGCGATATCCGTCTGCTTGGCGATGACGACTGCCAACTCCGGGATATCTGGAACCTCGTCAGGCTCTAGGTCGGGCTCCATCCCCGCTTCTTCAAGCGCCTGAAGGTAGTTCTTTGCGGCTGCATGTACCCTCGGTCTTGGTGACGCCGTGAGCAGATCTTGCGCTTCTGCTCGCGCTCCTGGGTGTTTCATGGCCGCATAGCTATTGAGTATGGCAACTGCGAACTGCGCGTGTTTTAACGCTGGCAGCAATCGAAGGTGTCGTCGCAGACGAACGTCCGTTGCAGCATCCAGCACGCTCCGGTTATCATGATTTAGCGACCCTAAGGCACGTATTAACCGAATTCGACACGCAAGCTGTACTTCGCCAACTGCGGCAGGCTCCAGTTCCACAAGTGCCCGCAGCCAGCCCAGGTCTACATCAGCGGTATCCGCGGCTAGCCGAGTGCCCCGTTGTTGAACGCGCAACTGGCGCACGATTTCGGATGAAACCCCCAAAGCAGCCAGATATATGACGTTTAAGTGTTGGTGCATAATACCTGCTACAACGGCACCCGGCCAGAAACCGTAGCCGGCAAGAATCCAAACACGAGCAATGAGGTTATCTGATCCAAGACGCCACGAATATAATAGGCGCTGCAAACGCGCGGCACTCCTCACATCCGCGGCGCTAACCACAGGTAGCTGACCAACGTCAGATGCTACCTCAATTTGCGGATTTGGTGTTCCTATCATTGATTCCATGCCTGTTCATCCTCATAATCCACAACAAGATCACCCTTAGTCCCCGGGTTGAGTGATTGAGACTGCAACTCATTAAAGCCGCTTAAAGGCAGGAATTTCTCAAATGGCTGCCCGTTATTATCCACGCCATCCGGACCGACACTGTAAACAAGACCCACGTTGCTAGTGGCGCCATTCTGAAGCTGATTAGGCGGCGTAACGTAGTAGAGCAGCGGCGCGGGTTGGCGCGCAAATGGATCAATGGGCACGGCAGTCAGGTACTTCGGCACAAGGGCCTGCAACGTAGGAGGCAGACTGTGATGATCAAACTCATAAAGCAGTTCTGCCAGCGTAGCCTGTACCATCCGGTCCCAGGCAATATCCGCATGCTCATCTACTGTGAGAGGGATTGGTGGTCTCAACTTCACAGAAATCGAAGTCGACCTTCGACTTAGCCATCTCTGCCAGGAGCTTAACGGATAGCCCTTTAGAGGACGGTACTGTCCCGCTACAGTAGCAATATATGACTTCATTGCCGCCTCATACCGAGTGAGAAACTCTGTACGGCTGTAGGTTAAAACGTCATGAGTAGCCTCCAACCGCTGAAGAATTGTGGGGTTCGTTACTCCCTTCGCCTTTTCAATGGCCAGTTCACGAGGGGTGTAGTAGGTGGCTAACAGCCCCACCAATTTGTGAGCGTACCGCTCGGTCTGCGCATTCAATACATCAACCAGCGAAACACGATGCTCCATATATGCGTTCATCTGATTTTGCAAACTCACGACCTGTCTACGCGTTAAGAGTTGCTTGCCGTTACCTAACTCAGGAAACAAGGGGTCTTCCAGTTGAAGTACATATACAATGAGCGACCGCGCAAGTCCGTTTAATTTTAACAACTGTCCGTAGTTGCGGATGTTGGCATCACGACTTAGAAGGGTGTCCAGAGTTAATGTGTCAAACGCATCGTGAAGGGCACCATGATAGTTCTTCTTAAGCACCTGCAAATAGGCGTGAAGAAGCAAAAGTCCACTGCACCGGTTGGCAAGGTATTCACCAGGTAGGCCCTTCATGATGCAGTCTTTGCGCATTCCACGGTGGATGTCTGCCAGTGCTGTTTTATCCTTGGCAAGCATAGCACTAAATAGTGCAATCTTCTGCTTCCTGAACAAGGCGTTGTTGGCAGCAGCGGTGGTAGTGGTTCCGGTTCCGGCAGGGTAAGGGATAGGATTTACCATTGCAAGTGTTTGGTAATCCGGGTTGGTGAACCAACTTAAAAACTGGGAATTTGCACGAACATCGTTGATAGAGATCAACTTACCGGCGTGCATGAGGAGGGCGGCACCAACGGGATAACTTGCAGGAGATTTTACTTCTACATTCGAAATAGGTAAAGGATTGCGCTCCACCGTTTTAAGGCGGAGACGTACCTTGGTTGAAATAGAGACAGCAGCTAACGCAAGGCCAACAATTACTGCACCACGTATCCCTAACCTGGTTACACCACCTAGTCGGTGTGCCCTAACCAGAGGCACGTCGTGCTCGTTAGGCAATCGCACAGTAACCGGTTCAACCTCCGCCTTCTGCCTGTTTCCAGCGAACTTATCAGGCGCTAGCGGTGAGTGCTGCTTTAGCTTCATTGGGTCGCCTCACCTCGTTATTGACACGTCACCCACCTTACGGTGACGGTGATTCGTTTAGTTTGAGAAACAATCCGAATCCTGAAATCTGTTCTATACAGCATTGGTCCTATATTAGCCATAGTGAATATCTAT
>JAJZFK010000454.1 GCA_021805405.1 bacterium | reverse complement strand
TTGGTGGTCACCCAACACACAGATGGATTATCCAGGTAGAACCTAGCGAGCACAATCAACCTGTATTAGTATTTAAACGGAAGCCCTTTGTATGTGCACCGTTTAGTTACCTGCTTCGTGCACCGTTTTTTCAGGATCTCGATTTTCATTTTCGTTGGGAATGGCAGTACCGAAATCTCATATCGACTCAGTTTGCGTGGGAGGGTAGCTTTGAGTTTCGGGTAGAAGACGCCGAGGTACCAACCTCAATGAATTATGACGCACCTGAACTGGCTGCAGCGGCGCATCTGGACTGCGCTGTTTGCTCATTGCAATTTGGCGATGTGCCAATGGACATTATAACACCTGATATCGACGAGGCATTAACACTGGCTCCTTACATGGCAGGTGCACGCAATGCACGTGGATGCGCGCTATTTTTTAGCGGGCAACGCCAGGATGCTATTTATTGGTTCAAGATGGCCGTGGAGGCGGAGCCGAACAACAACCTGTACCGGCAAAACCTGGAAGCATCACTATCGGCCGACCAATCCCCAGTAATCCGAATCGTGGAAGACGCATATGCGGTTCCTGACATGAATCCGGATGACATTTATAAATGTGGCCTTACCATAAACCAACTGGAGTCTGCACTAATGCAGCTGCTAGGCCCTATGCTTATGAGTGGCTCTCCTCGCATCCGCCAAATCAAGCAGCGGTTCGCGGCACTAAAACGCGCGATTACTGCAGAGGAGGCCGTGCCAACAGCAGTGGTACGAAACACCCGTCGGTGACAATCTATGTAACTACTCGTCGTCCGAGCCATATTTGCTCTTGATGCCCGCCACGATGTTGGGATCCGCTAGGGTAGATGTATCACCAAGAACCCGCCCCTCAGCAATATCGCGGAGGAGGCGGCGCATGATCTTGCCGCTTCGGGTCTTTGGCAGGTCTGCTGCTATGATAACCTCATCTGGTCGACACACAGCGCCCAGGCGTTGCGAAACGAACTCCTTAAGTTCTGCGGCCAGACGCTTGCGAGCTTCAAGATCGTTGGCAGGCGGCGCATGTTCTTCGCGAACAATAACGAAAGCTACGGGCGCCTGTCCCTTTACGTCGTGGCTTCGGCCAATAACCGCTGCCTCTGCCACAGCGGGATGCTCCACCAGAACGGATTCCAGTTCCATCGTGGAGAGATTGTGTCCGGCCACCAGCATGATATCGTCAACGCGGCCCAACAGCCAGTAGTTACCCTCCTGATCACGTAGCGCACCGTCTCCCGGGAAGTACAATCCGGGAAACCTAGACCAGTACACCTGCTTGTAGCGGTGGTCATCTCCCCATATGGTTCGCAGCATAGACGGCCACGGTCGTCGAATAACCAGGATGCCTTTGTGATCTGGCGGCACTGGCTTACCCATGTCATCCACGATGTCAACGGAGACGCCAGGAAACGGACGCGTAGCACTACCAGGATGTGTGGTAGTTAGGCCAGGCAGCGACGTAATCATGATCGAACCAGTCTCTGTTTGCCACCAGGTGTCCACTATGGGGCATTTCTCGTGGCCAATATGCCGGTGATACCACAGCCATGCTTCGGGATTGATCGGCTCGCCTACGGAGCCCAGCAATCTAAGGCTGGAGAGGTCATGTTTTGCTGGATGTTCGTCGCCCCATTTCATGCAGGCCCTTATAAGGGTGGGAGCCGTGTAGAGAATCGTGATTTTGTGGCGCTCTATCATGTCCCAAAACCTGTCGCGACACGGAGCACCCTCGCTCGACCAGTCTGGGGAACCCTCATACATGAACACGGTAGCGCAGTTTGCGAGGGGGCCATATACAACATATGAGTGGCCCGTAATCCAGCCAATGTCTGCAGTACACCAGTAGAGGTCAGTAGGTTTCATATCAAATACAAGCTGCGTTGTAGTGTAAGCCCCGGTTAAATACCCGCCAGTTGTATGCAAAATTCCCTTTGGCTTACCAGTACTGCCAGATGTGTACAAAATAAACAGGGGATCCTCAGCATCCATCATCTCAGGTGGACACTCGGTGGACTGCCCGGTAATAAGGTCGTCCCACCAAAGGTCGCGATCAGGATGCATGGTTACCATACACTTTTCGCCTGCTCGTCTTAGCACTATCGTTCGTTCCACCGTAGGGCACAGGGGCAGCGCTTCATCGACTATAGATTTCAACGGCACAATATTTCCACGGCGCCAATAACCATCTGCGGTCACGATAACTTTTGCGCCACAATCGTTTGTCCGTTCAGCGAGCGACTCCACAGAAAAGCCGCCAAAAACAACCGAGTGTAAGGCACCCAATCGGGTACAGGCCAGCATGGCAATTGCCGCTTCCGGCACCATTGGCATGTAGATACTTACCCTGTCACCCTTGCCAACACCGAGCTGCTTCAACACATTAGCGAACTGATTGACAAGCGCCGAAAGCTCTCGGTAGGTAAGGGTCCGCTGATCGCCAGGTTCTCCTTCCCACACAATCGCGCGTCGCTCGCCGTTGGCCATCAGGTGCCGGTCGAGGCAGTTCGTGCTCACGTTGAGCTTGCCACCAACGAACCACTTTGCATGAGGGGGCATCCACTCTAGTATCTGGTCCCACGGTTTCATCCATTCCAGCTGCCCGGCGAAACCTGCCCAAAAGGCTTCTGGATCTGCGGCAGCCCGGTCATAGATACCTGGATCGGAGGCGTTAGCCTGCGACGCAAATTCCTGCGACGGTGCAAAGGATTGATCGGGTTGCCAGTCGGAACCTAATTTCATTGAGTCTGTGCTCATGCTCACTCATCTCCTCGAGGTGCAAAATGTCATACCGTAAATTTCGGCATACAACGGAACATGTCCTGCTTGTAACAGCGTATAAGCGAATTTCATCATCAACACACTCGAACTGGTTCGTGCTCACGCAGGGGCACCAAAAGTGGGATATCATGGACCGAGCGGTAACTCGCGGGCATAAGCGCGGTTATAGCAGCAATCCCCCCGGTTACATAGGCCTTGTATTTTTACCTACAATCCTGCTACAATACGTGTGTATGATCTCTTTGCGACTGGTTTTCCTCAAAAGCCGAACTCGTTGAGAGACCATACGTACCGCTTGTCCCTTTCTATCAATCACCTCAATGGTAAGAATTAATGCCCGAATGAGTACACCAGCTTGCCAACAACAATTCAGGATATAGCAACTAGCCTCAACCTTTCAACTGCAGTTGTTTTCGCCATTCTAAACTATCAAAATGACCGGCTTGTATCGCCAGCTACCCGTGAGCAGGTTTGGCAGATGGCCGTTAAGTTGGACTATCGTCCTAGCCTTAATGACCGCAATGTTGCGACCGAACAGACCGGACAGCTAGGTTTGTGGATGAGCAGTATCTATACGGCATTTCATGCTCAAATCATTAATCAGGTAGAGGCAAACGTCCGTAAAGCAGGCTACCAGTTGGTAATACGGTCTGTGCAGCACGGCGTCGACGGAAAAATACTTCCGGAGTGGAACCTGGACGGCTGCTTAGCGTTTGAGTGTGCTTCACAGGTACAGGCAATCGCCGGTACTGATAGACTTCACAATGTTCCCATGGTTTGCATCGGCGGTGCGAATAGTCATGTGGAGGGGCTGGATTGCGTAGAAATTGATCTGGCTGCAGGTGCTAACCGGGCACTGCGCCACCTCACAACCATTGGTTGCAAATCTTTGGCCTACCTGGGACCAGATATTCCCGATCAGCGGCTCACCGCCTATTATGCCTACGTGGAGCAATTGGGACAGCAACCAGAGGTAATTTTAACAGTTACACAAAACAAATATGAGGCCCGCCGCGCGGCACGAATGCTAGCCGCAAGCCCAACCAGACCAGACGGTATCTTCTGCTTCAACGATGACATGGCCATTGCATGCTGCGCAGGTTTGCGGGATGCCAACATCAATGTCCCTATGGAGATTGCTGTTGTCGGCTGCGATGGCATTGTAGAAGCAGGTTTGTGCGACCCGCCAATAACCACTTTGGCAATGCCTGTAGATGAGATGTGTCGTCAGGCACTGCAATTCCTTCACGACAGACTAACGGATCCCAACACAGCTCCACGCCACCGGCAGCTCAGTCCCTCGCTTATCCTGCGCGACAGCTCCAATCGTTCATCTGGAAGTAGTATAAAGTGAGCAACAGCACCTACCACCGTGAAGGTACGCCTCTCCTGCAGGTGAAGGAACTAAAGCGATACTTCACCATATCACGGTCCCGTGGCCTTCGAACGACGCAATTCATACTCAAGGCAGTAGATGGCATCAACCTCTCGGTATACCCCGGCGAAACGCTCGCACTGGTTGGTGAAAGCGGATGCGGAAAGACAACAGCTGCCCGCTGCATCCTCAGGCTCCAGCGCCCTACATCTGGCTCAATCAAGCTGCTGGGCAAAGACTTTCTCGCGATGCGTGGCGACGAGCTACGAAAAATGCGGCAATGTGCTAGCCAGGTTTTTCAGGATCCCTACGCAGCTTTGAATCCCAGGCTACAGGTTGGAAGCTCTATTATGGAGCCGATATCAGCACGAGGTAAAATTGCGCCCATTGAGCGGGTGGCCATGGTTCAACAGCTCATGGCGGATGTGGGCCTACCTGCAGACGCCTTGCATAGGTATCCTCATGAGTTTTCGGGCGGACAGCGGCAACGAATTGGCATTGCGCGAGCAATTGCCGGACAGCCTGCTCTAGTCATTCTTGACGAACCTACATCCGCACTGGATGTCTCTGTTCGCGCTCAAATCCTTAATTTGCTTGCCGATCTTCAAACCTCGCGCAACCTTAGCTACCTGCTTATCGCCCACGATCTTTCGGTTGTGCGGCATGCCGCACACAGAGTAGCCGTGATGTACCTCGGCCGCATCGTTGAATCTGGCAGCGTAGACGACGTATTCTTGCGCGCCGCCCATCCGTACACTGCCGCGCTGCTTGCTGCCGCGCCCAGGCCAATACCTGATGCCGCGAAAATTCTTTCACCACCCACGGGTGAATCACCCTCTCCCATTGATATACCTTCGGGTTGCCGATTCCACCCGCGCTGCCCTTTTGCAAAGGACATCTGTCGTACCGAAGATCCTGCATTAGTTCAATTATCCACGCCGGGTCATGAAACAGCATGTCATTTTCCCCTATAAATTTCGTTGCGGGAACCCGATTAATATTAAATCCGTAAATTTGATGCGTGTACCCTTGTTGCAGAACGTATTTCCGTGTTATAATGTGAAGCTTACGTCTGCGCGGTAGAGAGGTGTGCTTCCCTAATTGTCAGTTTCCAGGGTTCGTGGCGGATTTACACTGATAGAGTTGTTAGTGGTTATCGCTATAATTGCGATATTGGCGGCAATACTCTTCCCCGTGTTTGCATCGGCTCGTGAAAAAGCACGTCAAACCGTGTGCCTTTCCAATCAGATGCAGATGGGAACCGCAGTACTGATGTACACGCAGGACTACGACGAACGTGTTCCGTTGGCGGCAACTGCTCCATCGGCATACACGTATCTTAACTGGCACGACCTACTTTCGCCTTATGTGAAAAGTACCGGAATATGGGTGTGTCCAGATGCAAATCTGCCACTAAAGGACAGCAGTGGCAAGTTGGTCTGTCATTATGGGTGGAATGCCTTCTACCTAAACGACGGCGTGAATGTGCAGAACATTTATACGCTTAACAATGCGCCTGGGGTTAGCATTGCAGAGGTTTCTGAACCGGCGCACACCATCATGATTACGGACAACAGGGGAATAAACGGGCTGATACCCGCTAATCACCTTTCGACATACGTTTTACCGCCGTCTCAGCCGGATGCGGCGTACTGGGGTCGACCTGACCCAAGGCACTCCGGCGGCGTTATCGTAGCGTTTATGGACGGGCACGCAAAGTGGATGCGGCCCGAGATGTTTGATGTTGGACAGCAACCACAGGACGCTTGGTTTCAACTGCAACAGTAGTAACTTGTCGTCACGGCCTACGTCTACAAACTACACTGTCGATTCGTACGGGTCTGCTTCAGGATACCGTCGAAACATTAACACTAAAATTAGAAATATACGCTAGCGGCACCGACCGCCGCAGGCACATAGTAATTTGTACAGGAGAAGGGAGGGCGTAATGCCCGCGAAGATTACGGAGACCCCTCGGCGAACACGTCGACGGACAGCGGAATTCCTTGAAGAAAAGGATACCGCTATAGCAGTCGATGAAGAGCCGGGCTTTCAGACTGATATAAATCTGAAGGCGCTGCTAGGTGGGGCAGGCGACGACAATAAACTGGTTGAGGCAGCTGTAGCGGTTGCCGACGACGACGAGCGTGAGCCAGTGGTTGAAGAGCTGGAGGAGTCTACGCAAGCTTGGCTTCGCCGAGCCGGTAAAATTGCTCTGCTTAACCACGAACAAGAGATTAATCTGGCTCAGCGCATTGAACGTGCTCGGCTACTGAATGATGAGCTACAGGAGCGCCAGGCAAAAGAGCAGTTGGTAATGGCTAACTTGAGGCTGGTTGCCTCTGTTGCGCGTAGGTACCTGGGACACGGTATGCCCATTGAGGACCTCATGCAGGAAGGCACAATTGGCCTGATGCGTGCAGTGGACCGCTTTAACTACCGTAAGGGTTACAGGTTCAGCACATACGCCATATGGTGGATTCGACGATCCATAAGCCGCGCTATCGCAGATCAGGCGCGTCTCATCCGCCTTCCTGTTCACGTTACGGATACACTTGGCAGGATCAACAAAACGCGTGGGCAGCTTAGAGAGCGCCTTGGCCGTGTGCCAACGCGCGCCGAACTTGCTGCAGAACTCACCATGACGGAAGATAAGTTAACGGAACTTCTTCGTGGTGCGGTGGAGCCCTTGTCGTTAGAGGCACCTATAGGTGAAGAGGGTGAAAGCAGGCTTGCAGACCTGATTCCAGCTGCTGACACACATAATCCTGCGCTTTCGGCGACCAAGACCGCATTGCGCGATGAACTGCTGGCAGCGCTCGATGAACTCACGCCACGCGAGAAGGACGTTATACTTCTACGCTACGGGATGGACGGCGAAGAGCCGCGCACCTTGGAAGAGGTCGGTCGGGCACTTGATGTAACCCGTGAACGTGTCCGCCAGATAGAATCTTCGGCACTGGGTAAGCTGCGAAAACCAGGTCGCACCATACGGATTTCCGAACTCATGGCCTAGGTCGTTATAGTAAACATTGAAATATGAGGTCGCATTTAAGTGCGGCCTCATATTCATTTGTGACGTTCTCAGTTACAATCGGAAGCCTTTCCTGCGCATGATCTTTACCAAAGCGCAAATTTGCAAAAGACATCCTGGAAAATATCCGGTGGGTGCGTGGAATTGCGGTAGAATAGTTATACTGTTTGATGATACTTGGATGGTATCGGTTAGCAATGCCAGGTTGCCGCCTGAACCAGATTACCCGTTCTTCCTCGGTCGGCCCCAAACCCGGTGAATGCTTTTACAGAAAGAGTTAACAGGTTGAACCCAATTTTAAGCGAACTTCTGGCTGCAGCAGGCTGGACAATTTATGGAAGCTTTTTCGAATGGTACTGGCACAAGTACTGGATGCACCAGCCCCGCTTCCCCAAGGAAGCATTCCGAGGACACACAATTGTGCACCACGGGCTATACAAGGGTGACGACAGCTATTTTGTCCCGGAGTCTGAGCATCCGGAGCACATACTGCTTAAGCCGTATGCTCTGCCTGCAATCGTAGCCATTCACCTTCCTATCATGTATGCTATTCAGCGTTACCTGGCACCCAACACGATGATTGGTTCGGTAACTGCTGTCATACTCTATTTTGTGATCTATGAGTACATGCACTGGAATATGCACGTTCCCCGTGGCCACTTTGTAGAGCGATTCAAGTTCTTCCAGTTTCTGCGGATGCACCATAAGCTGCACCATAAGTACTACCAGAAGAACTTTTGCGTGCTGTTTCCCCT
>JAJZFK010000124.1 GCA_021805405.1 bacterium | reverse complement strand
GGGGTTGATCCGGCGCTGGCATCCGTACCACATACATCCTGCGGATTTGTGTGGTGGGTGATACACCAAACTGCTATGAGCGCCGCCGCCTCGCCAATGGCCCACTCTATAGGATGGAGACGGTAAGCACCGTTTGTAAGGTGAGTGACGCCTGCATTTTTGCATGCTGGAAGAAGGTTGGTAACACGGCGAGGCACCATTGCGCTTAACGGAATTTGGAACGGACGCGTGGCTACATAGTGATTGGGCTCACCATGCCCATTTGGGTGAATGTCTAGTGCGTAATGGCCAATACCACAGCTGTCGGGCATAAACTCCGCACGGGGGCTATCGCCAATGCACACACTGCCGGCGAAGTCGCGCACAACGATCTGCTGCTCAAGTATTCGTTTCATGGGCAATATACGGCGGGACTCACGAATATACGGAGCTCGCGAAAGGCCATCCGATGTTCCAAAGAGATCGCGTCGCAGCCGAAGTTCGGGGTAGCCATGTGTTGCGCCGGACGACGATGGGGTTTCACGCTCGCAATCATTCTGCAGCCAGTATAAGTAACCCAGTGATGCGTTTCTGCCCTTCTGAAGCACCTCGGCGGCGTCATGGGTTTCTGCGTAATCGCCCAGAATATTACCTCCGCAGAAGTCGTTGCCAGGTGTGTTTATCATGGAGAGGTCACGAGGCACCCGCACATCCGCAAAGTTCTCCGCGCAGAGCAAACGTCGGTAATTCCACCAGGCCGAAGCGCCGTCAACCATACCAGACATGTTCCCGTACACGATTCGGTAATCCTGGTATTTCAGGAACTCGCTGTAACCAGGCGGCATGGGGATGCAATTTAAAGCTGCAGTTTCGGGCACCCATTCCAGGGCAAAGGGGAAGGTAAACGGCTGTACCCAGTCGCGGCGCGGCCGCTCTGGAGCATCGGGCTCGCCAGTGTCGTCCTGGCTCTCAGCTCCTACCACCCAGTCTGCGCCCTCTTTACCCACTAACGGAAGCAGATCACCCGTATCTGTAGCATCTAGCACATAAACCGGGCGAACAGTGACGACACCATGCTCATCGCTATTAAAGGTCACTGTGGAAATGGCGTCGCCCACCATCTCGACGGTCGAAACTGTGGCGCGCCAGAAAATTGTGATGTTGCCCTCATCAACATGGGGTTTCAACATGGTGAGAAGCGCGTCTACGCCTACTGTGGGTTCGCAACCCAGCCGACTTACCCAGCAGCTTCCGGGATTAAATTCGGGGAGCGCCGCTCCCTTAGCGCTTAAATTATAGCCGGTTTGGTAGTGATCCCGAATACGTCTACGGTACTCTGCGTAGCTTGCTGTGCAGCCATCGTTCTCTATCCAGTTATTTTCATCGGGAGTACACACACCCTGAGAGGTAAGCTGACCGCCTGGCCAGTCGCCGCGCTCAACAAGCATGACAGTGGCACCGCACCGCGCTGCGGCAATAGCAGCCGCGGTACCTCCAGTGGACGCACCTACGATTAGGATGTCACATGCTTGTTCTTCCACTTTGCCGGCTCCCTCTGACCATCCGTCGGAGCATGAAACGCAGTTAGCGGCGTTGTGGTTGGCGGATGCTCTGACCGTGTATTGGAGATTCTACCGGATTTAAGCAGTAATATGACCGCTATTCCCAGAATAATTCGGTAGGCAATGAAGACATAGGTATTGTGGTTCTCCATGTACTTCATAAACCACCGAACTACAATGTAGGCAAATATCCCAGCAATCACTGTCGAGAATAGAAATAAGCCGAGTTCACCAGCACCAAGAGTGCCATTACCGTATGGATGCATCTCCCATGCCGCCTGCGGAGTAAAGTGCGACGGCTTCATGACGAAAACAATCGCTTTCAGCAACTTGTAAAGGCCAGCCGCTACAATAACTGGCACGCTTAAGAGGAAGCTGAAGCGTGCAGCCTCTTCTCGATCCAGGTTTTGAAATAGTCCAGCTGTTATTGTTACACCAGACCGGCTCGTGCCAGGAACGAGCGCAAGTACCTGCGCCCAGCCAATTATCTGACTGTCCTTAAGCGTCATGTCTTTCAGCGTTCGAGTGCGCTTGCCTGTCTTTTCTGCCCACAACATGACAAGCGCCAACACAATGAGAGCGACCGAAACCACATCCAGCCTGCGAAACGACGTGTCGATCTTGTGCTCTAGTAGCAGGCCGAAGATGGCGAGTGGAATGAAACCTAGCAGGACAAACCAGCCTAATCTTGCGTCTAAATCATCGGCTGGTATATTGAACGGCGAGCGCGTCCGCAATATACCCTTCAAATAGCGAACAAGGTCGTGTCGAAAATAGTAGATGATGGCAAACATAGGTCCCAGTTGAACCACTGCCGAGTAGGCAGCACCCACATCGTGGCCAATGAAGAGCCGTGAGGCAATATCCATGTGCGCAGTGCTGCTTACGGGAAGGAATTCTGTTATCCCTTGAAGCAGCCCTAGCCAGATAGCCTGAAGAAGGGTCATTCTATTCTCAACCTCCGCGAAAAGGATTCGTAATGTGTCTTGAAGAGTATAACATACCGAAGGCAGCTTGATTGCCGACTGTTGTCGGGATTAGAACACTCTCAGTGAATTCGGCTGCATGGATGGCGGGCCAAGCCTGAGGCAGGAAAAGGGCGATGCAGAGTATAATGTACTCTTACTTGCACTTCATTTGAATACCAGCGAGTCGTGTTTGCATCGCTCGGTTAAAACGAAGTGTCTCACTCATTTACGGTGCATTTAGGGTCGAACGTTGTTTGTAAGCGATTCGTCACTAGTTAGCCAGTAATTACCGCAAAATTTTGGCAGGAGTTATGTGTGATAACCGAACAGTTAGCCAGCCTCCTCTCCGAAGCAGTTACCAGCGCCTGTAGCAGTGGTGAACTATCAATACCAGCGGATACCAACTATGAAATAAAGCTGGAGACACCACCAGACAAACAGTTCGGTGACTTTTCCAGCAATCTGGCACTGGTACTGAAAAAAGCAACGGGTATAAAGGATAGCAGAGTGATCGCGGAGATCATCTGTAGGCACTTGCCTGCTGACCAGACTCTGGTGAGGAATACCGAGGTGGCTGGTCCAGGTTTTATTAACCTCTTCCTCAACCCGGAGTGGTTGTACAATAATCTGAAGAGTATCCGCGATCGCGACTTGACCTATGGCCTTGCAGATGCGCCAACCGGCGAGCGAGTGCTCATTGAATTCGTGAGCGCAAACCCAACTGGCCCCATCAGTGTCGTGAATGGCCGAGCTGCTGCGCTAGGTGATGTACTTGGCAATCTGCTAACTTCCCAGGGGTGCGAAGTTGCGCGAGAGTTCTACATTAACGACGCGCTAAACTCCTCGCAACTCAGTGTGTTTGCCCGCACGGTTGAAGCGCGATACCTTCAGCAGCTTGGTTACTCACTCGCCATGCCCGATGGTCGCGTTGAGGCCGGCGCGATCCCCAACAGTGGCGCCGTTAGCCCCATCACTTTTCCTGAAAAGGGCTACCCAGGCGAATATGTCACCGACATTGCGCGTTCAATTGTGCAGGAGATTGGCAACGCAAGCGAGAAGCAGACACTGCAGCTTTTTGGGGTAGATGGTTCTGAGACCCAGGCGGGAGTTGACGAAACAGAAGCCTATTTCCGCAAGATTACGCTTGGCAAAATGATACAGGCCCAGCGTAACGCCCTTGAGGCATTTGGTGTTTATTACGACTGCTGGTTCATGGAGAGCAGTCTTTATGATGCAGGAGCGGTGGAGGCGACGGTTGCAACGCTTAATGAGCGCGGTTTCACCTACACTCGCGATGGGGCGCTGTGGCTAAAATCTACGGAGTTTGGTGACACTGAAGACCGCGTGCTCATCCGTTCCAACGAAAAGGCGACATACATCGCAGCCGATGCTGCATACCACGCCAACAAATACCAGCGCGGGTTCACAAAACTAATTGATATTCTGGGTGCGGACCACCATGGCTACGTCGCCCGCCTACAGGCATCTGTAGCTGCCCTGGGCTACGATCGATCGCAACTCGAAATCGTCATCACCCAGATGGTCTCGCTCCTGCGCGATGGCGAGGCCGTTATAGGAGGCAAGCGTAAGGGCATCGTGCTAGAGTTGAAGGAAGACCTTATTGACGACATCGGCAAGGATGCTGCAAGGTTCTACTTCCTATTAAACTCATACGAAACGCCCTCTACGGTAGATGTCGAGCTCGCCCGTAAGCAGTCTAACGAAAATCCCGTCTATTACGTGCAGTATGCTCATGCTCGGCTATGCAATATCTTGCGTAAAGCAGGGGAAAATTCAATTCCGCTACCGCCGAACAACGGTGATGGATACAGAGTGCTCACACATCCCCGTGAACTGGACCTACTTCGCCGACTTTCAGATTATCCCGGTGAGGTAACGCTCGCCGCGCAACGGTATGCCCCGCACAGGCTAACGCGGTTTGCCATTGATCTGGCCGGCATGCTTAACCTGTTTTACGAAAACTGCAGGGTACTTCCCACACGCGAAGGTGATGTGCCAATAGAGCTAACCATGGCTCGTCTTGCACTGGTCGACGGCGCACGAATAGTTCTGCGCAATCTTCTAACTCTGCTAGGCGTATCGGCCCCCGACCGTATGGATCGTCTCGACACCAACTCCGTGCCCGACGTTGAAAGGTAGATTATGATGTTTGCCCTTAATTTCTATTCAGAATATTATGAAGACGTTCTCCGCAATGGCCGTAAGAGCCTCACAATCCGGCTTGGCGACAAATCTGCAAAGTACCAGGCTGGTACCCTTGTATGGGTCACGATTGGTGCGCGATTCGCTCGGCGAATGCGCCTCTTCACGGCTATTGTAGATCGTGTGGAGGTGAAGACCATCGATCAACTTTCACCGCGCGAGGTTCAGAAAGAGAACCCCGAATTCCGGAATGTTGAAGACCTGGTAAACCTTTTGCGAAGAATCTACTCCGAAGACGTGAGCGTTGAAGACACAGTAACCGTCATCCACTTTTCACCAGTAGACGAGTATTCGTTACCCGATTAGAACCCGTGCCACACGTCTTTACCCGTTGAAACGAGCCGTTTCAGGAAACCTGCAATATGCCTAACAGCCGCGTGAAACTCGCGAGTTTTGTCTCGATACTCAGCGTATTTTTAGTGCTGACAACACCTAACACAGCCGTAGGTGCTACGACTACCCTACGAGGTGGAACCTACGTGGACTCGGTCAAGTCGGTACAGACCTGGTCGATTTCGCAGGCCGGCACGCTTGTCTGGGGTGGCAGTCCCTATCTTCCTGTTGGCGGCGCGTTTCACCCGCAATCGCTGATAGATTCTTCGGATGCCGCTTGGCAGGTGGATGAGCAGGCGCTTCAGCTTCTAAAATCGCACGGCATCACCAGCATCATAGTGTGGCCAGATAAGCCACTCATCAACATAGCTCCTTCGGCATTTCAGCGGCTTGTTACTTATCTGGACGAGAATGGGTTCCAATATGGAGTCGCCTTTGGTCCTGGCGCGCTCCCCAGAATTTCCGGTTTCAACGTTCGCCCTGCCGTCTACCGGTTCGACAACGCGCAGGATACGCAGGCGGTCTGGAGAATAAAGGGTGTAGACGCTGCAGCGTATTTTATAGCAGATGCCGGAAGCGATAGTCGCATGGTACAGAAGGGGATGGCGCGCGTAGATGGCGATACAGTAACCGCGCCGTTTGTAACGGTGGGCAACATAACGCGCCCTGTTGTTATTACCCTGCCCCATATCACAGCTGCTCCCGACAGGCATATGCCGGATTTGTGGTCGGGCTTCGACTCGTATCGCGACAACCTGCTCACATTCTTCAAGAGCGTTCAGTTTGGCAAGGGATTACGGTTCTTCATTAACCCACTCGGTAGGTATGCCTCGATGCCGTCGGCCGACCGGCATATCGTACCTAATTCACCGCTCGCACTGGTTGAGTGGCGGCACTATCTCGAAACTCACCTTGGCACCTCCACCGTCATCAGTAACCGATGGCAGCTAAGCACCCCCATCGACAGCATTACCGTTCTATCCCGATTGATACCGCTTTGGAGCGGCGGGCGCGGAATTCCCTACCTTTATGACCCAGCTACCGGCGACACGCACCGGGTGGAAACCGTGAACAGTGCGTCTGCCGGATGGTGGAACGACTATACTTCGTGGCGTGAGGGCTCCATCAAATATTACCTCAACTCCATTTCCAACATTCTGAAACGGCGTATAGCAGACGTACCCGTAGTTGTGACGGCAATGCCTAACAGCCTCTTTCTTACTCAGACTTCGCCTGAGGGATACGACGGGTTAACCATTGCAACATCACCGCAGCAACCGTCGCGCCTCCAGCAGCTAACCGGCCCTGCGTATGCATGCAGCAGTTGGAGCAGCAGCCCGCTGTGGCTCATGGCCGCACCAATTGAAGGCGACAATAACGGCGTACTACCGCCATATCCGAATCTGACGTCACTTGAACAGGACATCGCCTCTATGCGCTCCATCGGGTTCAAGGGCTTCTACGTTGATCAGTTCAGTGCGGCAAGTGATTTGCCTAAATCGCAGAACTGGCTGGCATCACCTCAGCTTTTAGACTGGCTTCACCAGGCGAAAACTGATATCGATGGCGATTCGCAGTCTCCCTTCGTGCAGCCACGGGCCCTCTATTTCCCGGAGTCGAGCCCAGGACCTGCAACAGTGGGTCTCGTGCCAAACAGTGCAGGAGTCTACTGGCTACCATGTACCGCAACCGGTAAATCGCTCAACCTGTGGCCTTCGTTTGAGGGATACTCAATAACGCTTCCAGATGGAACAGCCGAGACGGTTCTTTCATCCTTGATGGGCCCACGCAAAGTACGGTTCGAAACAAGCACTCCTAAAACGTTCAAATGCGAAACCCCCGAAGGGGTGCCGGTTCCGGTGCAAATGGCTGGAAAGACCAGTGTCGTTGTTTCCTTTAACCAAGAGCCGCTCATCTTCACGATAGGCTCCCAATCACCATTTCCAGACCAGGCTGCCTCGGACGCCATCGCACTGTTGGCCATTTTGCTAAAAGTAACAGATCCTTCCAAGAACCCGGCCGCAACGTTTGCGCGTATACAGTTCGACGAGGACCAGCAGTTGCTGAAGGCACATAATCCTGCCCAGGCCTACAAGGGTGCGTTGCGTCAGGTGGAAGCGCTGTCACTCGCGGCAAGCCCCTACCGCTGGATTGAGGGTGAAAATCCAGTTGGTACTAACTTCCCGGAATATGCTGCCAATGCAGGCGCAAGCGGCGGTGGCTACCTGCGTCTTGCAACGGCTCAAAGCCCATCGCAAGTGAAGGACTACGCTTCGCGCTATGTGTTCGATGTACCGACAGCCGGAGACTATACCATCTGGATGGCGGGAACACCGCCCGGCCCGGGTGTGTCACCCATAGCCTGGTACATTGACAACCACGCGGAGCATGATCCAACCAATGCCACGCCCGGTGGTCCAAAGTACCTCTCCGGTTACTTTGGGTGGTTCCAACTGGGTACAACAACCCTTACGGCAGGCGCACACGCTGTCACCATTCATGTCCTTAGCAAGTCGAAAGGGCGCTACTTCTGCTCGATTGATGCACTGGTGATCGCCCCGGTTGCTGTTCCGTTTGTCCCAGATGGCACCGAGAAACCGCTTCCGCTAGACCCCAAACTTACGGGGATGTACCTGAAGGCGATACTAGAAGCGAAACCATAACTTGATGTACTGGTGGCCAGTATTATCGCGCGCAGTGAATTTACGGTCACATATGGGTGGTAAGTTACGGTTGATCGGCCAGGTTTCCGACCCGCCATCGTCTGTTGGCAACCGTACATCCCAAGGCGTTTAGCTCCTGACGGTGGCGTAGTGACAGTGAGGTTCGAGCACCGTGAAGTGCAGAAGGCACTGCATATGGCGCGTGCAGGCATAGCTTGCTGTTGATACAAGGCGAATA
>JAJZFK010000142.1 GCA_021805405.1 bacterium | reverse complement strand
TTCCGAAGAAACTAGGGCGTTCCCTCGTACGTGGGCCGCTGAAGATGCAAACTTGGCGATATGGGGATTGCCGGATGGTCCAAACATTTCGGTCTCAGGTATGTCAACGGCCGCATAAAGGTCCAACAGGTTACCAGGAGAGCCATGGGCCTGGTTGCGGGTGAGGCTGCCAGCTGTGTGCGAGAAGGCTGTCCAGTATCGCGTAAAGTTGTGCAGCAGCATGTCGCTAATGGTTTCGCGGTAGTCGGTCTTCACGCGGTTCACCAGCTCAGGGTCACCAGCTCCGGCCAGGTTGTGCAAGTGCAGGCGCAGGTCATAGCCGCGGCGGGCTTCAAATTCGTCCAGCAAATCGGGTGCCCAGTCGGCCAGGTATTCAAATGAGTCATGAAACTGCGATCTTATCGCCCCGGGTTTTATATCGGCGAGTTTTGCCACAAACCAGCGAAAATATCGGCCAACGGCCACACGGTAAAACGGGTTAATGCACTTGCCTTCTCCGCCGGGGGCCGCACGTTTCACCATTCTACCGGCGAACTTTTGAGTTACGGAGTATATTACGCAGTCCTCGTCGCAGGTTATAGAGGAATCCTCGGACTCCATAATTGAGTCGAGAAGGCTAACTGCCTCACCCGAGGCATTAACGGCTGTAAGGGCCTGAAGGGGGCCACGATCGCTTGCCCAGTGGAACACAGAGCCAGCCGTCACTTCATGACTGTCGAGAACGAGGCGGTCTTCAGCATCGTCATCGGGAACCATTGGGCCGCCTATTGGCCAGCCGGTGGTAGTTGCAAGGTCTACGCCAAGCCCAAGCTGTTCCGCGGTGTCAAGCGTGTGTTGCAGCATCGCCAGCCAGGTCTCCGACATGTATGCGATGTTCTGGTCTTCGCTGCCCTTTACGCCATATATCGGCGTGATTTCCACGCCCCCCAAACCTGCGTCGCGATATGCGGCGAGCAGGTTGGTAAGGTTCTCTCTATCTACGGCACTACCCGGCCACCACCAACGCGTCCACGGGCGGCTACTTGCTGTCATGTCTGGCCAGCTAAGGAGATGCAACACGAGATTACCTGCTTCCTGATTAGAGGTATAGTTGATTTTAGATGCTTGTGCAATTGTTGCAGTCATATTTGCCATTCATGTGCCATATTCCTGCCGATCGCCAGCAATTTACTGGTTAAACCTTAGAGGTGATGTGTACAAGATGAGCTATTCAAGCCGTACGTTTCTGCATGCGCGCATCTTTCCTAAGCAATACCATTCTTATTGCCAAAATAACGAGAGTAGTGCGCGATGACAGACGGGCGCGAGGGATCAATTCTTTCACAACCCTGCCTTGCAGGTTTCAGCGTAACAACGCGGCAATGGTTAGCGAATACATTTGTCAACATTACCCCACCGCAGATGCTGGGCTGGCCAGTGATACAGCGCGGTGACCACGCGTTGATCATAAGCCCTACAGGCTCTGGAAAGACGCTTGCAGCCTTTCTCGCGGCCATCGATGAGGTGATGTTTCACAAATTGGGTAGCGATGGCCAGTGTTCGGTTCTCTACATTTCACCACTTAAGGCACTTGCCGCGGACGTGCAGCGCAACCTGAGAGAACCTCTTTACGGGGTAGCGCACCTTGCTCAAGCGACCGGAGCAGAATTTGCCACTCCGCGCGTATCTGTGCGTACCGGCGACACGCCAATTGCGGAGCGTAACGCCTTTCTGCGGAGGGGAGCGGATATCCTTATAACCACGCCCGAGTCGCTGTTTCTGCTGCTACAAGGAAGAGCTGCTGCCAGGCTAAAGTCGGTGCGGTGGGTTATAGTTGATGAGATACATACCCTGGTAGGCAGCAAGCGTGGTGCCCATCTTGCGCTCTCGCTGGAGCGCCTGGAGCAACTCACAGCAGTACCGTTTCAGCGCATCGGGCTGTCTGCAACCGTTCGCCCCGTGGAGGAGACTGCGCGATTTCTAGGTGGCTACATCCGGGCAGCTTACGGTGCGGAGCCAACAATCCACCTTGAACGGCCCGTTACAGTGGTGAACGCGCATGCCAAGAGGGACCTGCAGGTTGAGGTGCAGATGGCTGGTTACGCCCTCCCGGCAGATATCGACGAACCGACGGAGAGTGCAGGAGACTCGCTGTCGGCTCTGGCCCAGCAACTGCTCGATCTCATTAACGGCCACACATCAACCCTCATTTTTGCAAACAGCAGACGGATGGCAGAGCGCCTTGCCGCGGCTGTGAATCTTCTAGCTGGTGAGGAACTCGTGCTCGCTCATCACGGGTCCGTAGCGCGTGAGAAGCGTCTTGCCATAGAGCAGGACCTCAAGAATGGCTCGCTTTCGGCCCTTATCGCAACATCCTCCCTGGAGCTGGGCATCGACATTGGCTCGGTTGACCTCGTGGTGCAAATCGACTCGCCACCTGGTGTGGCATCTGCGTTACAGCGAGTTGGGCGAGCAAGCCATCAGGTTGGGCGAACAAGCCATGGCATTGTGATTGCTCGCTTTAGGGGGGACCTTCTCGCTTGTGCTGCACTTCCTGAACTCATGAAAGCTCGTGATATAGAGCCAGTGCATGTACCGCGTAACCCACTCGACGTACTTGCACAGCACATCGCTGCAATGGCAGCCACCACGCAGTGGCCGGTAGACGAGCTTTACGAACTGGTGCGGTGCGCGGCTCCGTTCCATGAGCTTCCACGTACCCTCCTTTCAGATACCCTCGATATGCTCTCTGGCAGGTTCCCATCTACGGCCTTTTCGGGCCTGCGTCCACGCATTGTGTGGGATAGGCAGCTGGGACTCATCAGCGGCCGTAGCGGCACTGGCCAACTGGTTATTGCAAACGCCGGCACAATACCAGACCGCGGGCTGTACGGAGTCTACCTCACCGCACAGCAGGATGCACGCGGCAGACTAGGGGAGCTGGATGAGGAGATGGTATTTGAGTGCAGGGTGGGGGATGTGTTTATCCTTGGCGCTAGCTCGTGGAGGATCGACGAGATTACTCGCGATCGCGTTCTGGTATCGCAGGCAACGGGCAGGCCCGGTAGAATGCCATTCTGGCATAGTGATAGAGCAAGCCGTCATGTGAAATTTGGCCGAGCAATTGGCGAGCTAGCCGAGAAGCTTTTGGCATTCCCCACAAGCGAAGCCGTTAATGAGCTAGTAAAATACCATGGGCTAGACGAGCCCGCGGCACGCACGCTAATAGATTACTTAACTGAACAGGCGCAGGCAAGTGCTGTTCCTACTCACTGCAGACTAGTGATGGAATGTTCTCGTGATGAAGCGGGCGAATGGCGCGTTTGCATTTTAAGTCCACTTGGCTCACGAGTGCACGCACCGCTCGCCATGGCGATATCTGCACGAATTGCTGAAATTACAGGATACGAGCCCGATGTTCTCTGGTTCGATGACGGTATCATCCTCCGGCTGCCAGATACCGAAGATCCGCCCAACACAGCTGCGTTGCTACCGGACCCCGCAGATCTCGAGCGCCTGCTGCTTCGCTACCTATGTGCTGGGGGAGCGGGTGCGCGCGCTGGCGGGCAGGGAGCACCGGTGAATACGATGGTTGCTACAAGATTTCGAGAAGCCGCCGGCAGGGCACTCATGCTGCCAAGAAGGCGCCCCGGTGCCCGCTCGCCGTTGTGGTTGCTTAGAAAGCGCGCTATAGACCTTCTTCAGGCCGCTTCCGAATACCCCGATTTTCCACTCCTCCTGGAGGTGTTCCGGGAGATACTGCAGGACGATTTCGACTTGGCCTCGCTGCTTGAACTGCTTCGGAGCATTGAATGTGGGGATACCGAAGTCGTTCGACTGGTGAGGCTCATACCATCTCCGTTTGCTTCAGCGCTGCTCTTTTCCTACATCGCCAACTTTATCTACGAGGGGGATGTGCCCGCTGCAGAGCGCAAGGCACAGGCTTTGCAGATTGATCATGCGCGGCTTCGGTCGCTAATGGGTGCGGATGAAGTGCGCAGTCTGCTAGACCCGGCCGTGATTGAGCTGTGGCAGACTGGTGCCCAACACCTCGTTGCAGACCGCCGCGCTGTTCATCCCGACGGACTTCATGACGTCCTGCTCGACTTAGGCGACCTTACGAGTGAGGAGGTGGGTGACAGGTGCGCCATGCCATTGGAGGCTGATGCGTGGTTACAGGGCCTTCATTCCGCCGGTCGCGTTGTGGCCATAACGTTGGCTGGTGAGCCACGATGGATTGCTGTTGAAGATGCAGCAAGGTATCGCGACGGGTTGGGTGCAGAGCTACCACCCGGCATACCAGATGCATTGTTGACTCCGGTTCGTGAGCCGCTGCACGATCTCTTAGCAAGGTATGCGCGAACGCATGGTCCGTTCCAACCCGCCGTTCCGGCTCACCGTTTTGGGGTGCCAGCAGCCGCCTTGCAGCTGGTACTTCAGGCGCTTGCCACCCGTGGGCGCGTTACAGATGGCGAGTTCCTGCCAGGCTCCACAGAGCGGGAGTGGTGCGACACTGGCGTACTGCGCACAATACGGCACCGAACCCTGGAGCAGCTAAGACGTGAAATTCAGCCGGTTTCATCGCAGGCGTACGTACGGATGCAGCTGGAGATGCATGGCGTGGTGAATGGTTTACATACCCTTCAACTCCGGGAGGTGCTGGGCATGTTGCAGGGGTTTGAACTGCCGGCGTCACTACTGGATGGGGAAATTTTCGCTCGCCGTGTGCACGATTACCGGCCCGATATGCTGGACTCTCTCGTTGCAGCTGGTGAGGTCGTCTGGATAGCGGCGCGTAGCCTGGGCGTGCATGACGGAATGGTGCGTCTCTACTTTGCCGACGATATCGCACTGCTCGCTCCTCGCGCTCAACAGTGGCCCAACGAAGGCAGCCGGCAAATGCGTATTTGTGAGTTCCTTCGGGAGCGGGGTGCCAGCTTCTTTACACGCATCGCCGCCTTCGTCGGTGGCTTTCCAGCCGAGCTAACTGACGAGATGTGGTCGCTCGTGTGGGCTGGGCTGGTAACCAACGACTCGCTGCAGCCGCTTAGGTCGTTCACGGCGGCCTCCGCTACGAGGACGGACCGACATGCTCACGCCGCCAGGGCAATTCGACCGATTCGCGCTGCCGGCAAACCAGAGGTCTCTCCACAGGTTGCGGGTAGGTGGTCACTGGTGGAAGAGTGGGTAGGCGATGTTGGTGATAGCACCAACAGTTCCGCCGCGATACTAAAGGTCCTCCTGAAACAGCATGGACTCATCACGCGCGAACTGGTTGTGTCCGCCGGAATCGCGGGTGGCTTCACTGCGGTGTACCCTCTGCTCACCGCAATGGAGCAGGCTGGCAAACTGAGACGCGGCAGATTCGTGGAAGGATTGAGCGCCCTGCAGTTTGCACTGCCGGAGGCAGTGGAGACGCTGCGGCGTCTGCGCGAACCTGGCTCGGCTCCGCAGGCTGTGGTGCTTAGCGCGTGTGACCCTGCTAACCCCTACGGCGTGCTTCTACCCTGGCCGGCAACTTCATCTGGCCGCCGTGTATCACGTGCGGTTGGTGCCTCGGTGGTACTAGTAGACGGCCATGCAGCCGCCTGGCTGAACAGCGATGGCTCGCAACTCCACACCTTTACGGCAAGTGGTGAGCCCGTAGAGTCGGCACGGCTATTGCACGGCGTGGCAGGCGTACTTGCTTCTGAGGTAGAGCAGGGCAAGCGTCGCGCTATCCACCTGGTGAGCGTAGATGGCAAGCTACCCGCACCTACCATGCTGCATGAGGCGCTTCTAGGCGCAGGCTTCAGGCAGTACGAAACCGGCTACCCGCGCCGCCGCGACTAGTCCCCAGGGCCGTAAATAGTGCACACCTGGTTCACCGGCCTTAATAGTGATTCAGGTCCAACTGTCGGTCACATGGATGCTCTACGGTATTCATCCAGGCAAGCTCCAAATTAGCGCAGGTATTTTGCTCGCTCATATTAAACTCTGTTTTGAAAATTAAAGAATGAAGATTTCATCGTCGAAGTGTGATTGTATAAGTGACTAGCGGGTTGATAGATGAGGTGTGATGGGCAGCGATACCAATGCGGTCGATAAATTTTTTGCTCACAGCAAGGGGGCGTCCGGTACGTGGCAGACAATGGCGGAGCACACATCAGGCGTCGTTGAGCGCGCGACAGAATTTGCACGCATCTGGTTTGCAGGAACCCAACGATTTTCGCTCTTACTTCTCTCTTCGTTGTGATGCAATTGACCAGCCGTCAATTCATGCCGCAATCTTGAACGGCCTAGCGTACTTGTGTTCCTAGCCCTTCTCATGATACGAATGTCTTACAATGGGTTTTGGGCAACCAAAGAGGGCATGTGGCCGCCTATTACGCAGTTGGTTAAAATGGATATTGGCGCATTAATTGGGATAATCAAGGTGAAGAAAGTCGAGCCTGCCAGTTATGTATGGCTAACAGGCTGTTGCGCGCAATATTGGTTAGTTGGTTGCAACAAAATGTAGGAACCAGCCGCAAAGCGTGGTTGTTTGCTGGGATTAATAGGGTTTGAGACGGAATTTCCCGTTCCTGCCCGCTACCGCCAGCACTCGTAGTACGCAATAGGAGAATATTATGGTTGGTGTGCACCAGTATATGGTTGTGGTAATAGCCTTAGTGGTGGTTTGTACCGCTCTTGGTGCGATAATTGGTGGGATCATCGGTTTGATACTCCGCAATCTCATCGGGTTGTTCAATCGGTATGAAGACTGGTCTATTGCCCGCAAATGTGATCGTGCTCAGCGCCGGAGGAGCGCGCGTTAAAGAGCTTCACGGGCTGCCGCGTCACTCTGCCTAAGGTTTCGTGATACCAAATTGCGGCAAGGTAATCGTATTGTTTCGCCCACAAAACGTGCGTTGACGAGGATGTGCAGTCACTAAATTTGCCCGCAGGGTGAGAGGCACTCACCTGCAAACCTTTCCGAAATTACAGGGCCTGGATGCTCTTAGAAAGCCAGGACGTATCCTGGGAGCCACTACCTGGCTAATGCCTTGAGTGTTTCGTGCCTACCGCTTCATGCAAAACGAGGCCGATGGCTACAATCGGTGTTAGTCGTGCTGACCGCTGCGGGAATATGCACAGGAAGTTGATGCGAATGCGCTAATCGCTGCAAACTATTTCACTAGGAGGGTAACAATCATCCCCTCATCAATATGGAGCTTGCATTAAGCGCGTGTATATTGCCTGCTTCACAATAATTACGTGAAATAAACAGACGGTCCGAAATTACCAGCTTTGCCCGTGATTATATAGTGGTTAGGCAAACTTAATGGAGACATACAATGAGCGGAACCGACCCGGCAAAACAGTTTTTTGCTCACAGCAAGGGGGCGTCCGGTACCTGGCAGACAATGGCGGAGCACACATCAGGCGTCGTTGAGCGCGCGACAGAATTTGCAGGCGCATTTGGGCGTCAGGACGATGCTGAGATCGCAGCCACTTTTCACGACCTGGGAAAATATAGCGAGCTGTTTCAGCAGAGGCTTCATGGGCAGGGCAAAGGATTAGATCACTGGTCAATGGGCGCCTGGGCGGCGCTCACCAAAGCCCGTTGTGTAGATGCGGCGCTAGCTATACAGGGCCACCACATTGGCTTGCAGCAGATGGACAAGAGATCGCTTGGTTTGCTACATCCATCCAAACTAGCACGCTTGTTTGAAGGAGTACCACATCAGCAAGCGGATGAGCACTAGCGTACAAGGGACTCGATAATAGATTTAGCCCTAAAACAACAAATAGATAAAAAATATAGAGAAAATCGAACGACTATCCAAGCTATTTTGAATAATGAAATCAAACTTTACGAATATACTTTGAGACAAATGGGCGAAAAACGAGTCTATGAAACTCGAATCGTCAAAAGTAGTGAAGATGAAGCGGTTTTTATTGTGAGAGATATTACCAAACAAAAACAAAGGGAAAAAACGATTGAATTTTTGCTGAAAAATGAAATTTTAATCAATCAGCAATTAGC
>JAJZFK010000375.1 GCA_021805405.1 bacterium | reverse complement strand
GTGATGTACCGCTATCGTCACTGCGGCTGCTAGGATAGGGCGCCAATCGCGATATATTAAGAGGAATGCCATGGCTGCAAAGACGTGAAAGTGGGCTTCGGTCATTCCGTGTGCCTGTGAAATATAGAGCGCACTAAAAATCATAAGTGAAGCGCCAATAAAGCAGCGGGTAATTGTACTTCCGGGCCTTGTTTTTGCAAGCCAGGTGACCATTACTGCCGTAGGTATGGCAACAAAAATTGACTGCATAAGTGTGCCGTACCAAAACGAGAGTAACAATGAACCTGCTGCATGCAGCCATATGAGCGGTACGAAGAAGCGGTCGATATTTCGTTCAGCTTCACCAATGTCAAAAGCCTTTAGGTGTTCTTTGTTTGCACTCATAACTATTGTTATTAAATCCCCCAATGTTAATTTAAAACACTGCACTTAATACTGTGAATTCGATTATCGGGAATAAACGCCAGATCGTTAGAGGTCGTGAATATGCGATAAAATTCGTGTAAGTTTGCAATAAAACTACTTAAAGATGATAATGTTGACAACCTAATATGAAAATGTTATACTGCGCGCGTCTCGGGCGGGGAAACCAGATGACTCAACATCGCCAGGAGGAAGCAATTCATGCGCGGGAAGGTGAAATGGTTCAGTGATGCCAAGGGCTATGGCTTCATTGAAACCATCGATGGTAAAGATATTTTTGTGCACTACTCCGCCATACAAAGAGATGGCTTTAAAACTCTTGCTGAAGGGCAGGAGGTTATATTCGAAATTGTCGATGGGGCAAAAGGACCCCAAGCGGCAAATGTCAACGCTGAAGCTTAGGAATTGCGGATGTTGTTCGTGTTGTAACCACATATGCGGCCCCGCGCATTCAACGTGAACACTGAGGCTAGCGACAAATAGAACCCCGATATGACATTCTCGTCATATCGGGGTTCTATTGTGTTTTAGGAATGTGTTCTTACGAGAATTGATCACCTGGTTGAAGGCGAAGCCCCCTGGCCCAGGCATCAGCAGGCATTCGTCGCCCGTTTTCTGGCTGTATCTCAACCAGATGAATTGCAGTTCCATTGCCTGCACCTACCAGTACGGTATGCATGTCCTTGGTAAGCGCGAGGATCGTACCAATAGCATGCTCGTCTACAACGCCAGCCGCTGGTACAGTCAGCCACACTTTTACCCTGCGGTCTTTTATGGTTGCCGTAGCCCCTGGTTTTGGGTACATGGCACGCACTCTGCAGTCAATCTGGCGCGCAGTTTCATGCCAGTTAATTACTCCGTCAGTAGGCAGAATGGGGGGAGCATAGGTGGCTAGTGTATCGTCCTGGGTTAGTCGGGCGGCAGTTCCATCGGCCAGGTTATCGAGGGTAGCCACGAGTAGGTCCGCTCCTACTGCTGCAAGTTTGTGGGTGAGCGTTAGAGTGTTATCCGTATCTTCGATTGTTACGGCTGACGACAACAGAACGTCACCAGTATCCAGGGTAGGTTCCATCCACATGGTCGCGACGCCTGTGTGGTCATCGCCATTAATGATAGACCACTGAATAGGAGCCGCACCCCGGTAAGCTGGTAATAGTGAACCATGAACGTTAATAGGGCCATATTTAGGTATGTCAAGAAGCTCTGCCGGGATTATCTGCCCAAATGCAGCTAGCGCTATAACATCCGGGTTCATCAGCCTCACCCGGGCAATAAACTTGGGAGAACGCACTCGCTTCGGCTGCAAAACTGGAAGCTCCAGGGTAATCGCGGCGTTTTTTACCGGTGAAAAGGCTACCTTGTTACCGCGTCCGGAGGGTTTATCTGGTTGAGTTACCACAGCCACAATGTTGTGGTGCGAGGCCTTAAGAGCCATCAGCGAAGGTACCGCAAATTCTGCCGTACCAAAAAACAGTACATTTAGCGATGTTCCGTTATTCACGAGGCGCGTGTGGAGATCCTTCCTCGTCATCGTCTACCAGCCATGTCAGACTGTCCGGATCTGCGTGATCAATGAACAGAATACCGTCCAAATGATCAAGCTCATGTTGAATAATCCTCGCCTCAAGACCAGAAACGCGCTTGGTTTGCGACCTACCCCGTTCGTCAAATGCTGTAACACGAATGGATTCGGAGCGTGGTACCACTCCCTGTAACCCAGGTATGGAGAGACAGCCTTCTGGCGGATCGGTTTGGAGGCCTTTGCGTGACTGAATAACGGGGTTAATCATGACCTGAACACCATCGCCGTCACCTGCATCATAGACGAATATGCGAGTGGAAAGTCCAATTTGCGGTGCGGCAAGGCCGAGACCATTAGCCTTACGCATGATGTCGATCATGCGTTTAACAGTAGCTTGGGTTTCACGATTGCAGTGTTTTACCGGTGGAGCTACCTTGCGTAAAACTGGATCGCCAAGCTTTACAATTTCAGGGATCTCAGCCCACATAAACTGGACGTCTGGTGGGGGAGAAATCGTGCTGTCTATGTCTGGCAGAGTAACCTCTGCAACGGTTGGTTTATCTGCTTCTGTTGTCATATGTCGTGTTGGCATGCGCCTGGTAGGATTCGAACCTGCGGCCTTCTGCTCCGGAGGCAGACGCTCTATCCACTGAGCTACAGGCGCTAGTGGTATCCAATATACTCTGCTGCGCGAGAAATTGTCAACGACAGCCAAGGCGGAGTGTAAATTGTACTACGAAGGTGCGTTTTCATCTATCCCTCGCCCATGATATCTCTGTGAACTCAGATGGACCGACGGGATGTTTACTGTAATTTTTTTGTGCATGACGTTGTACCCGGTTTATTACCATTATAATTGCGGGATTATTGGAGAACGGAGCAGCCTATACCGCTTAAAGGATTAATGCCATATCGGTAGGGTATAATTCGCTCATCAATAGTGAGCGTTTGCATCAGGCATAGGACGGCTCTTAACAAACAGCCCTCTAGTGCTGGGTACATTGTGACTTGGGCTGCCGTGATATGTGATTCAGGCAAAGGCGGGTAGCAATTTAATGAGTCAGAGCAACACTCCCAGGTTTGAAACAGTAGAGGCTGAGCTTCGCACATTGGAGGGTTTTTGGCAAGCGAAACTTCCACAGGCCTTTCGTAGGTTATATCAGCATGTAATCCAGCCCCTTTTGGCACCTTGTGAATTTATTCCGCTCTACGATATAACCAGGGGAGCAGGGCGCTCTTATGGAATGCTGCCGCAGCTGCTGCCTTTTGGCCGCGGAATTGATGATGGTAGCCTCTACGCCTTCTATGCGCTGCCAGATCACGATGCAGTTCACTGGCCTGTATTGCGTTGGGATGAGGACGAGATGTACGTGCAACCGGTGTCTTCCAGCTTTGATGCGTTTGTGCGGCACTGCTTTACTGTTGGTCGGTACGCGGCAGATGAAATGGATGACGACCAGTCACAGTACAAGATCAACTGCACAAAAACACTAAATGCCTTGGGTATAAACGCTCATCCAGAAATGGATCGGAGCCCCAGGAATGATACGGAATTACGCACATTCATGGTGCATATGGATCCTTCCGACGCAGTAAGCCTGTGTCATTTGGGTTGCAGCTGTCGTGCTAAGGGCGACGTGGAACGGGCTTTAGATTACTATTTCAAGGCTTCAGAAGCAACTCCCTATTTTGGTGACCCATGCTACCTTGCGGCGGACGTATACCGTGAGCGGGGAGACATGGATAAGGCCGTGCAAAGCTGGTGGGCTGTGGTGCACCGCCTGCTGCTCCTTTGTACGCGTACCTATGAATGGGATTTGGGAGATGAGCATCCTGAAGCCGACATCTATGAGGTTGCAGCTGATGGACTTGCCCACCACGAAGGGTTAATTAGTCCTGATATTGCGGACGATCCACTATGGCAGGCTGTGGCAAAGGATGACCCTTATGATCCGGAAGTGCGAGAATCTCTGGCCCACCTCATGCTAATTCGCGGCAAATTTGAGAACGCAGAGCGTGAGCTGCTAAACGCTCTTTCACTCTGTTGCGATCAGGCTGGTTCTCGCCCAGAGCGATTGTATGACAGCCTTATTTCACTTTATGACAAGCAGTCGCAGTCGAGAGATGCAGCGTTAGCGAGGTTTGACCGACAGCTACCCCGGGATGTACAGTGACCGAGGCTCACTCCACCGACAGGCTGGCTCCCGAAGTCGGCGACAACGCTTTGGACGTGGTGGTATATTCCAGTGGAACCGGCGAGCCCGTGCAACTAGCTACATTTTGGCAGCACGAGAGTGCAGTTTTAGTATTTCTGCGCCACCTCGCTTGTAGTTTCTGTCGCGAGCAGGTAACCGATCTGCTCTCAAGAACAGATGACTTTGTTAAGCTTGGTGCAAGAGTTGTTCTGGTCACCGTTAACAGGTGGGAAGAGACGAGCAGGTTTTGCAAGGATCGTAATCTAGTAGACCCTTTCGTTTGCGTTTCGGACCCGGATAGGACAGCGTACCATGCCTATTCGCTATCCCGCGGTCACACAAGTCAGATTTTTAATCCCCACGTCATGGCGCGTGGTGTTCACGCCATGTTGCATGGTCACTTCAATGGAATACCTAAGGCAGACCCTTTTCAGATGCCAGGCGTATTCGCAGTTAACCAGAAGGGGATTGTTATCTTCGCTCACCGACACCGTGACGCCTCGGATAATCCCAATGTTGAAGACATACTGCTAGCGCTAGAGGCCGGTAACTAGGCCGATTAGGTATTTACAACAACTGCACGAGTTCCAGCGTGGAGCGGGAACGTTACTAGCCTGGATATTTCGTCGTATTGCCAGCCAATTCCATCACTGTTGCCTAACACGCTCACTGGTCTGGCGGCGCACCATATTGCGAACTGCCCTTCACCCTTTACCTCTATCTCAACAGTGCCAGAGTTAGTAGATCTTACCGCGACGATGGCCCCAGCACTGTTAAACATTTGCAGAAGGCCGATGGGAGCGACTCCCTGAATTACCGGCACAATCGTTACAAGTTCAAATCCACCTGGCTCAAGCAGAATGTCGATGGCATCGGCGGCACCTAGAGCTGTCGCCTCCATTTTCTGGTGAGTCCAGGTTACGAATTCTGCGCCAGCAAGATCTGGTATCTCACCAGGTGTGACAGTAGTTGAGATAGTGATCGGGTTTTCTGGGGTGTAAAGCGCGTGAAACAGCCCCAAAACAGCACCATAGTTATTGAAGTTAAAAATCTTTAGCGGAACTGGCTGGGTGAGCGGATCCGTGAACAGCGAGGATTTGGCAGGCAGGGCAGGATGCGAACAGCGCAGAACAGAGCCGTCTGGAAGTACAAGCTTCTTAATGAGATCAAAGTTGTGGCCGTCAGGTTTGTCGGAAACATATACAGGAGCACCACTAATGGCTCGCGCTGCTGCGTGATAAGGACCTGCTTCATGTGCAGACTGAAACATGTCCCAGTCTGGGTGCATAAAGCCAGCAAACCAGAGACTGACGTGAGCATTGGTGACCAGATGAAGGCCGTGAGTTTCCGGCCGGTTGGGCCAAAAATCGGTGCTTGTGCGGATGAGCGCGGAGTTCGATGACTGATAGAACACTTCGCTCGCACATGACATACAGTTTATAAGATTGCTGTTAAAGTAGGTTTGAGCTGAAGTTTCTATGGCGTCGTGGTACGCATGCATGAGCTTAACTCTGCCGCCCTCACCATCTCCAACAGCCTCTATAGCACACTGGTTATCAACCTTGACGCCGTCTACGCCTTGGTTCCTGAGCTGCTCGTAGTAGTCATGATAGAAATCACCAATGCGATCGGGTGGCACCAGTCCAATAGTGGTGCCCCAGTATTCGCTGTTAAAATTGGGCATGTGATGAAGGATGCCGGGCGAAAATGCTCGCGGTTTGAGACGCGCGCTATAGGCCGCAAAACTTTCTACATCTACACCTGCCCAATATCCATTTAGGGCGTGCCATACAAATACCCATTGGACACCGCATTTGCGCGCAGACGCTACGGTAGGTGAGAGTGTATTGCCAAATTTGTCGTTGGCACTGAACGCAGTTAGCCTTACAGTATGCTCTTCGGCTTGTGCAACCTGTTGCCAGCCATCGTCCAGGATAAGGTACCGCGGATAAACTCCTTCATCGTTAAAGCTCTTTAGTCCGGTGACAACCTTTTCTTCAGATACATTCTGATAAAATGCGTCCCAGGTACACCATCCAAACCAGTCTACAAACGGAGGAAGGGATTTATCCGTACGTAACGTGGCACCAGGGACAATCTTTGCAACAGCGTGTTGCGCTTCACGCATGAGCGTGAACGGGCAGGAGCATGCATGCATGTAGAGCCCGTTCATAGAGGTGGTCGTTGTAGAGGTATCACCAGATTCTATGGTGAGTTCTAATTCGTTGGCTACGTTGCCAGCCACTGATGCGTGAAAGCTGTTGTCTACCAATGGAACCACTATGAGGTACCGGTTGCTGGTCAGCTCAACAAGAAGGTACTGCGTTTCGGGTGGAATTTCTGCAAACTGCGACCCGGTCTTGCGAAACATCCAGAACGGCTCGTACCGGTGACAGGCTGACCAGCGTAGTACCGTGTCTGTCTGCACACCAATCGTGCATTTCCAGCTGCTACTGCTGTTCGAGGTGTGAGCTGCAATTAACAATCCACAGTAGTTATCCGCAGAATACTCCTCAGCGGCCAGATGCGAATTGTCAGAATTCTGTGCGGCCGCGGCGAGGATCAGATCCTCGCCGCAGAACAATCCTTTCGGCCCCCAGGTCAAAGTACATGCCGCGCTCATTCAATTTCCCCTCGTCGTCGTTTTCGCCGAACGGCAGCTGATGCACGTTCATCGTATTCACGGTCTGCTTCGACTTCATCCTCGTAGTTGAACTCTACTTCACCAATTTTTACAGTATCACCATGCTTTGCGCCCATTGTTTTGAGTTTACGGTTTATACCGAGCCTGGAGAGTGTTTTTTGCAACCGCTTAACAGCCTGTTCGTTGTCAAGATCGGTCATAAGTACCGTACGCTCTACTTTTTTGCCAGTAATAACGAAGGTGCCTGTGTCGTGAATGGAGGCCGTCCACCGTTCATCGTCCGACTGTTCTGCGGTTATCACGACATGGCCCTCAGCAGGTTCTGGCAAGGCTTCAGCAGAGCGCGCTTCTGCAACGATAAGGGATAGGCGATAGACCAGAGCATCAAGGCCGGTGCGTGTCGCCGCCGAAATCTTCATATACTCAACGCCTTCTTCGGTTAAGGCATCCTCAAGTTCCTGCAGCTCTTCGTGGGGTGGAACAAGGTCCATTTTATTCAGTACTACCAGCTGCGGAAGTGCAGCAAGGGCCTCGTCAAATAGGGCCAGCTCCCGATTAAGCGTGCGATAATCTTCAAGTGGGTTTCTACCGGACATGCCGCCGACATCAAGCAGGTGAACTAGTACGCGCGATCTGGAAATATGCTTAAGAAAGCGATGGCCCAAACCAGCACCCTCACTAGCGCCTTCGATAATTCCAGGAATATCGGCCATTACAAAGCTGCGCTCATCGTCGACACGAACGACGCCCAGGTGTGGCACAAGGGTTGTAAAGGGATATGCTCCTACTTTTGGACGTGCCGCACTTACTGCAGAGATGAGCGTGGATTTACCAGCATTAGGAAACCCGAGCAGCCCTACATCGGCGAGGAGTTTGAGTTCCAGGCGCAGCACCTTCTGCTCGCCAGGTTCACCCTGTTCGGCAAATTGGGGAGCCTGCTGAATGGATGTGGCAAAGTGCGCATTTCCTCTGCCGCCAACACCACCCCGAGCTATAACTACTCGGCTGTTGAGAGCATTGAGGTCTGCGATGTGCTGGTCTCGCGTAACATCGTAAACTATCGTACCCAGCGGTACTTTTAGTACGAGGTCACTACCGTTCTTACCAAACATGTCCTTGCCAGCACCATCCACCCCACGTTCCGCCTTGTATTTATGGCGGTAACGAAAAGCCAGAAGCGTGGTCACGTTTACGTCAACCTCGAATAT
>JAJZFK010000104.1 GCA_021805405.1 bacterium | reverse complement strand
GACCTCATCCCAGATTGAGACCGTAAAGCAGGTCATCAAGTTCAGCATCATCACACATCATACCTCCGGCTTGCGCATTGGCTCGTCCCGCGTAATAAAGGCAGGGGTGGATGGTTTGGAACTTGTAACATACCAGCTAACCCCTAGCAGCAACGGCCCAGCAGAGCGCAAGCAGATATCATTGCGTATACTGCGTCATTCTAGCCCAGAAGTCATTCAGGTTGGTATGGCCGTCAAGCTTCCCTCTCGTGGGTATTTTTCTGGCCGCAAAGTTATTACCATGATCGCAACCAAGTATTACGGCGTAAATGGGAGAACTTACTCTGGCCTGCGCGGTACGTACGGAATCGTAGCCGTGGATCCCCGTGTTATTCCGTTGGGCACACGCCTATTTATCGAGGGCTACGGATTTGCCGTTGCGGCAGATACTGGTGGCGCAATTAAGGGCAATCGCATTGACCTCTGCGTGGATAGAAATCATCCTGCAAGCCATGTACCCGATAAAGGCCCGGTTCGTGTGCACATTCTCAACTAATCCTTACTGCTGGCGGCTCTCAATTTGTGAGCCGCCAGCAGATGGTACCACGCTATAGAACTTCCAGATTTAACATCACCCTCCTACGTCAATCAAATTCTCCGCGACCGCAACATAAGGCTTCAAAAACGCCTGGGTCAGAACTTCCTCATCGACAGGAATACGCGAGACCGCATTGCTCGTGCAGCACGCATGGAAACTGATCTTCCAGTTATTGAGATAGGAACGGGTCTGGGAGCTTTAACGTCTGCTCTCTCGCAGCAATCACGCAAAGTCACAACAATAGAGATCGACACACGCCTCATAGAACCGCTTCAAGAGACGTTATCGCCCTTTGCCAACGTCCAAACTATTTCTGCTGATTTCATGCACATGGACGTAGGACGCCTGCTAGATGAGGCATTTGAAAACGAAAAGGGAATAGTGGCGGCGAACATCCCTTACTACATCACCACGCCCATTCTGGAGAAGCTACTCGCTCATCGTTCGCGAATAGCGCGTATTGTGTTGCTGGTGCAGCAAGAGGTTGCACGAAGAGTGGTGGCGGCCGCAGGATCCGACGACTATGGGTCGCTCTCTGTCTTCGTACAGTATCAGGCTGAGGCTGTCATTGCCGGTGAGGTTCCTCCCACCGTTTTCATGCCGCAACCCGACGTTAAATCGGCAATTCTGGTGCTAACTCCCTCCGAACATGGTACTGTGCCGGTTAACGATGAAGAACTGCTCTTTCACATTGTACGGGCAGCATTTGGCCAGAGGCGCAAGACCGTTCTCAATGCCCTCATGCGCGCTCCTGCTTCGTTCTGCCTGGGAGTAGGAATGGAAGACCGTGTTTTGTTAGAGGAGCTGCTAAGGCGCTGCAATATAAACCCAGAAAGACGCGGTGAAACAATATCACTGCAGGAGTACGCCATCCTTTCGGACGCCTGGCCGCGGCCAACTCCTGCAGTGCAGGATATCGCCGTTACGGATGGCGAGCAGTAGTGCTACTCTGCATCACTGCAGGCTGTACCGTTACGCCCTTGGTGGGTCCATGCTGCTGCCAGAGAATAAGGCAGACTGGCCCGCTAACTGATAACACAATAGCTACCATAAGAGCTACAATAACTTTATCGAGGAATTGAATAGCCGATCTTCGTCGGTTCTGTGCGCACTCTACTTCAATGTTCCAGTTCATGTTCACCATCCTTCTCGAGACTAACCGTATGTGAATGCAACGTTTGAATTATTCCCCGGACTAATCAATCGTAGCACTGCACCATTCACCGGGTTTTGAGTCGGGATGGGTTGCACAGTACGTCAAGAAGCAGGTTGCCCTACAGTCACTAAGCTGGTACGCCGGAATTTTGGGAATAAAGACTAATCGAGGCGGGTAGTCGAGTTGCAAATGGCGCGGACTCGATACTGCAATGCAAGCTGCCTTACACGCTGGATTTGAACTGTTGGTCTTGACCATGGGCGCAGGGCCGTGGTACACTAAATTTGTTATACGCGTCTGTAGCTCAGCGGATAGAGCACCAGTCTTCGGAACTGGGTGTCGGGCGTTCAAATCGCTCCAGACGCATCCCCTCATCCCACCGTTACCCTCAAACTCCCAATCTGTTATACATGGTAAATCACTTCCTGAGTGAGTTGTGCTAACGGGGAGTAGATATCGTTCGGATGAAACAAGGACGGTGCAACGCAAAAACAATGGGCCCAGGAGGATTCGAACCTCCAACCAACCAGTTATGAGCCGGGCGCTCTGCCGCTGAGCTATGGGCCCCGGTACACTAGGAAGTGTACCTTCCACATGGCAGATTGTCAAGATTACGGAACCATGCAGTACTGCGGAATGGCATTAGTTGGTCACGGCGCACAAGGCTGAGAACGGCCCTGTGCGCCGCCACAACAGCATGATTAGTTAGCAGTTGCCACCGGATTGATGCGCGGCGGTGGATTCTCGAACGCTTTGTACAACGCCCAGTAACAGGGCTTTGGTGCGTATGCCGCATCGAACGGAAGGCCGTTTGGTGGCCTTAGCCACGAGTGTTTGTCAGTATAACCCCACATAAAGAGCCCCTGACAATTTGAATCTGCGAGGCAAATTTTAGCCGTTTGTCCATATATTTCAGCCTGAAGTTTCCAGTTGGGGTTAACAGCATCAGTACCGCAATCCAGTTCAGTAACCTGCCATTTAAACCCTGCTGCATCCACGGCATTTGTGTTGGCTGTACTGAGTACCCCTTGGGGCCACTTTGTGTTTTCGTGGCACTGAAAGCCGATGCCGTTTATAGGTACACCCTTGTTCTTTAGCGCAACAAGGTAGGCTAACATTCCATTAAATTTAGGGCCGGGTTGCTCTGTGCTGTAGTCATTGTAATAGAGCTGTGCCTGGGGATCTGCCTCGTGTGCCCAACTGAAGATGTTAGCCATGTAGTTGTCGCCACCCAGGTGCGTGTACCAGAAATCGTGTTTCAAGTCACCTTTGCTGTCAAAACACTCATTGGTGACGTCCCAGTATCTCACTACGTCGGCATATCGGTGCATGCGGGTAAATATGAATTTCTTGACCATAGCCTGCAACTGTGCGTCCGTATACTTTGTATTCACACCGTCCGGTGAAATCCATCTCGGTATCGCCTGGTTGTATATGAGTACGTGACCGCGCATCACCATATGGTTAGCCCGGGCAAGGTTCGCGACGGCGTCTGCACCGCTGTTGTCAATAATCGGAGTTCCTGTAAAGGGATCGCCTTTCCAGCCCGTGAATGAGTACATTTTCAATTCGTTTTCACACCCGGTTATGTTGAACTCGTGGATAGCTGTTGACGCATACTTGGAGCCAGCTGGTAAGTTTTCAAGAAACGTACCGTTGAGTTCAGCGCCTATTGGCAGCACACGGGCTCCCGGTAAGTTTTTAAGCCCAACTGAAGTCTGCGCAAAAACAGGCAGCACTGTAGCTGACATCAGAGCCGCCGATACTAGCACTGTGGTTAATCTCAACACGGTTATTGCGACCTCCTTTATTCGGGTGGTACCGAACCAATGATTGGTACACAAAGAGATTATAACAAATTCTGGTATGCTTTATACCATGCTTTAACGTTATTTTAGCCATCATGTTGCACACACCAGCATTCAAATCTCCACAAATGACAAATACACAGCAAGAAGTCTGGAATTCTCTGTTGGTCCTGCGTATTCGCCAAGGATTGTTTTACGCCCAAGTTGTTGATGAATTTGTTCTGGGATTCAAACGTGAATGTTGTCCTGAACAGTATCTAGGCAAAATTGGAAATGGGAAGGAATTTTCGCGAATGACCACAGATTAAGATACAGAGGCTACAAACAGTACGAACAATTCCGAGGTTCCAGTTGGAACCAGAAATTGGAGCGCAATATGCGACGATCGTTCATCCGCATGCCGTCAATTAACAAGCGCATTGCGGCGAGAACCTCATGGAAGAGGTACATAAGGCAAAATCTGGGCATAAAGGCACCTAGAGGTTTAGGGTGGGTGACTAATCCCAAAAGGGCACTTTACAACAGAGTCTACCATCGCACGAGCGTGGGCTGCATGATACTGCCGATGCTGCTGTTAACGATGCTATTTGCAACACGCGCGCTAATAAAATAAATGAAGAGTATGAACCAGCCCGTGGAAATTACTTGAGGTTAGACCCGTATCATTCGGCACAGTGTTGTTTGCAGTCTTGCGGGAATGGGCATGTGTAGCTCTAGTACCACAGACATGGGCCTGCTTCCTGAATGACTTACGTAATTAGCTGGGCCGAGAAACCAATAGGGTGCCGTTCGCCCAGCTACTGCCTTAAAATCGCGAACAGCTAATAGTATCGTGGTGGCGTGAGGCTCCTGCTGCTGATACCGTAAACCCGTGGCACTCTCTGGTGTTGTAGTGGATTGCGACTGCCAGTGAAACAGGCGTTCATCAATGGCGTAGTCCTGGTACATGGTAGTGGGTGAGTATTCGTTCTCCACTTTATTGAGAGTTACGAAAAAGAGGTCATACCTCTGCTCCTTGTTCCAGTACACTCCTTCACGCACCTCCTTTTGGTGCTTCAGGGTCCATGCACCTAGTCCGGCGAGCAGCTCGTCGCGAGAATATCGCGCATGAACTTCCAATGCGCTCTCAAAAGGTAGCATTACACTAGGAGGATTCTCGACGACACCACTGAGCCGCAGCGCAAGTAATTCCTGTAGCTCCTGAAGTACCCAGGGGTTTTCAAGTAGATGCTTTTCTGCGACCAATCGGGAAGCTGGTGGCTCATCGCCAAATAGGGAAGCAAAGAGCATATTCAGCGACTTTTCTAGCAGTGGCTCATCATTATGCGCCTGTGTGCTGGCACCGAGCGACTGCAGCCATCCAAGTAACCGCTTCAAGTGGGCAGGTGCATCCAGGTGGATAAGCCGGCCCAATCCGCTGCTCATAGCCTTCTGGACACGGGTCTGTTCTATATTTCTTTTAAACGCCCTGTTCGTTACCCATGTCCAGTCGTGGCCCGCTCGGTATATCGTCTCCAGTGCAACGTCATGGTGCTCGACAAATGCAGGTAGCGAAAGTTGTTTACCGGTTTCCTGCTCAAATTCTCGAACACGTGCAGTCAGGTTTCGAGTGTCTAATGCGGTTTTGATGTTGTTAAGCACGTGTTCCATGGCGCGCTTTTCCAGCCGTATAGAGCAGCCCAATGGCAGGAATGGTATCCCGGAATCGAGGTCATCCTTAATGCTACCCACTCGACGGCCAGTTAGCGCCGCAAATCGAACGTCAAACCGGAAGTTTCGGTTTGCTCCTCCAATGAAGTCCAGAACAGTGAGGCACTCCTTATTGCTTGCTAGCCTCAATCCACGCCCGAACTGCTGCAGGAAGACTGTAAGGCTCTCCGTTGGGCGCAGGAAGAGAATAGTGTCGACCTCCGGAATGTCCACGCCTTCGTTAAACAGGTCGACGACAAAGAGGAAGTTGATCTCTCGTTCGATGAGCTGCTTACGAAGAGCCTTCCTTTCTGTATCGGCAGTTTCGGCAGAAAGCGCAGCGGCCGGTATACCGCACGCCAGGAAGTACTTCGCCATAAAATGGGCGTGCCGCACCGAGACGCAGAAGCCAAGCCCCATAGCTTTGCGAGGGTCAAGAACCTTTGCGTTTACTTCGCGCACTACCAGGTCAGCGCGCTCCTTGTCCTCATCATAGAGCCGTGAAAGCTCTGCCTGATCGTATGCGCCATGCACCCACTTCACGTTGGTGAGGTCAACTGAATCCGCGACGCCAAAGTACTGAAACGGTGCAAGGAGCCCGCGGTTTATGGCAGCTCCAAGCCGCATTTCGGCGGCTATTCGACCATCAAACCACTGCAGGATATCCATCCCATCGTGCCGCTCTGGCGTTGCAGTAAGCCCTAACAGGATGCGCGGCCTAAAGTGGTCTAGCAGTACTTTATAGCTGGTTGCCGCAGCGTGGTGAAATTCATCCACGATGATGTAGTCATAGTAATCACGTGGCAGCTTTTCGTGCAGCCGCTTGCTGTTAAAGCTCTGGATGGATACAAAAAGGTGGTCAAATTCGCTGGCGGTATGCGTGCCAACAAGAAGCTCACCAAAGTTATAATCCTGCAGGATCCTACGAAAGCAGTCACGGCTCTGCTGCAGAATCTCTTCCCTATGAGCAACGAACAGCATTCTGGGACGCCGATGTTGAGCAATGCGCTTGTAGTCAAAGGCTGCAATGACTGTTTTGCCTGTCCCTGTAGCCGCCACAACAAGGTTCTTCCAGCTATTGTGAACGTTGCGTTCGGCATTTAACCGCTCCAGAACCTCCTCCTGAAATGGGTAAGGACGAATTTCAAAACGAAAACTGTCGTCATAGCCAGGCTCACCCGCCTTCTCCCTTATAAGAGCGTGGGCAAGGCGAGTCTGGTCACCCAGATAGTAGGGCACCATTTCAGCCGAATGCCAGTATGTCTCAAAGGTGCCAACAACCTTCTGCCAAAGGTGAGGCGTTTCAGCCTCAGTAATGCGCGTGTTCCATTCAAGACCATCGGTGAGCGCGGCGGCAGATATGTTTGAAGAGCCTACGTAAGCGGTGCTAAAGCCGGAGTCCCTGTGAAATAGATATGCTTTTGCATGAAGCCGAGTGCTGTGGGTGTCGTATGAAACTCGCACGCCCGTAGACGGAAGGTTTGTGAGCGCTGTAACGGCACGCTCATCGGTAGCACCCATGTATGTAGTCGTAATGACCCGCAGCGCTGGCTCGGGTTCCTTATCGTGCGTGCTGCAGAACGATCTAAGCTCATTTTCAATAAGTCGAATACCGCTCCACTTGACGAATGCGCAGAGAATGTCAACCCGATCGGCGGACTGTAGTTCCTGTTTCAAGAGGCTAGAGAGTGACGGATCGATGGAGGCACCCGTAAGGAGACTGCTTGCAACAAGGCCAGCGGACGGCCTGGGAAGAGCAGGACGAGTAGCAGCACGGATTTCAAGAAGCTTCTCCGTGGTTAAAGCAGACAGCATATTTACAGTAGAGGGAAGTTCACGGCGCAACAGATCTAATATACCGTTTGCCACTTCTACCTGCTTCTGCAGCCGGCCCGCATGTGGTAAAGCGCCAAATATGGTTTCGACAATGCGCTGCATGTACCTTGCAAGAATTACATTGCTGTCGCCTTCATCCAGCACGGTGGTATCAATCTCGCGGGTTAAACGGTCTAACTGGCTCCTCAGTTCGGTATCGATAACGCGCTCATACAGACCGTCGGGCAGCAAGGTACTGGCTCCTGTAAGACTAGTGGTATGTTGATGATACCAGGTATGTACCCGCTTCCATATCTGCTCAGGCGTTCTGCACAGTGCCAAGCTTTACGCAGTGAATGAAGTTTGCCATGACCACAAATTGTCAAGGACAGATTGCGACATCGCAAGGTCACTCCGGCCTTCGCCAAAGCCGCTACGTGCCAATTCCTGGTCATCCAGGTCGGGCAGCCAATTGGCAACCCAAGACAAGGATTCCCTTACGATTGAGAGTGGAAGTACCAAACGTTCGAGGCGAGTAAGCTGAGGCACGGCGGTACTGTTATAGGCTTCCACCAACGAGGCAGCGTAGTTAATTAGCTCACCATGGTCGTTGTGACCCGTGCAATGCGATGAGATGGCAAAATAGAGCGTGCGCGCTAGGTCATCGGTACGGGCAGTCCTACCCATGTAATCAAAATCGGCAACTAGCACAATTTCGCCATCGCCAAAAAGTACGTTGTTGTCCCAGAAGTCGCCGTGTGCCCGCTGATACCTCAGGCCTGGCAGGAATTCCTCCTCTCCAGCAGCCACACGCTGGGCAAGGCACTCCGCAATTGTGCAGATCTCGGTTTCAGGCTCAGTGGGATCCCAGGCTTTCACACGGTTAATGCCATTCGTTGTACGCGCCACCACCTCCCGGGACTCTACATGGTTGGCAAATAGCGGCTGGTCCCCATGCTTGTCTTCAGGTAGTTCCGCCATGAGAGAATGTACGAGCGCCATCATCGGCAAAGCCGTCGTAACCATCTCCG
>JAJZFK010000039.1 GCA_021805405.1 bacterium | reverse complement strand
ACTGCCGTTTACTAAACTTGCGCCTCTCTCATGGTACCGATTTGAATTTTCCGCGCGTGCGATGCAAACACCAGTGGGTGGAGTGATTACTGCGGGGCCAGATTTCTGCACCCGTGACTACGCACCATCATCCAGTTGGCAAACCTATAGCTACGTGCTGGAGACACCCGCCGCGGGGTCGGTGTCACTGCACCTTAGCCAGTGGATGCTAAGGGGGTCCGTGTTATTTCGCAACGTAACGATAACGCGCTTACTTCCTGTACTTACACGCGATGGAGCAGGCGTTGTACTTGGGGTCGGTGAAGTCACCACTGGCAATCGGTACGTCTTCAACGCGCCGCTTGGCAACGGAATGACTACCGCCAGTCGGCCGCTCTATCACTTCACCGCCAGTTTTAATTCAGATCGCTGGATGGTCGGCCCGCACAACGAAGTGATTTATCATCACCAGGTTTGACGACACATACTTCGGGCGGCGACCGTGCGAATCAGTTGTGTTTATGACAGCGGATGCTCGTGCCTCGTGGAGGCCGGCAGGGATACCAGTCACTGGACTCGTGTGGGCGTCCTTGCTGGTGTTGGTGCAATGGACTTTAGGCTACCTTCGTCGTTGTTCCCTTCGCGAAATGAGTTTGTAAGGCTGGTCGCTCGCCAGTCACCTGGTGGATCTGGTGGGGTTATAGAGATTGGTGGCTATCGGTACAGTGCTGTTCTCAAATCTAGCGCAGGCACCTCTACTGGTTCCACGGAGTTTATGACGGTCGGTTCCTTGGCAGCCGGAGTAAAGGCAAACTTATATGCCACCCCTGAGCCACCTGGTCGCGGGTTAAGCAAGTTACAGCTTTCGTTGAACGAAGCTCTGGGGAATGCTACAGGTTCTCCTTTCAAAATGGTGGTGCAGCAGGGTGGCAAGGCGGCTGAGAAGCTGGCAACGGTTACGTCGGCAGCAACGGACGGAAAACACGTGTCCGGTGCATTTACCGTGAGCAGGTGGGGTAGACCTGGTGTTCAGGCGGTTAGCATCTCGGCATATCGTGGTGATGAGTGCCTCTTTGCCGGGGCGTTGGAAATACACAATGCCAGCTATTATGCAACGAACTTTGGCGACGTGGTGGCGAGCAATTTGTCATCAGGTATCTGGTGGTGCCCTGCCGCATACAAAGTACCTCCGTTTAGGCCCTCGCCAACTGGGCGCAGTTCAGTGCACCTTTCGGCAGCGCGACAGGAGCGGGCCGCTGTGCAACTGGTGGTGCATCCCAGCCGACCCGTGGGCGTTGTGCAGGTCGCTGTTGCGCCACTGCAGGGGCCGCATGGGTATACCATCTCAAGTGATGCAGTTACGCTGAGGCGTGAGGCGTATGTACAGGTTTCACAGGCAACCGATGGTGCGGGCTGCGCGGGGCTCTGGCCAGATCCTCTACCGCTTTTGAGAAGCAGATGGAAACCGGCTGCCAACCAGAACAACCCGATATGGGTGCAGATTACGGTACCCGCTCACGCCGTTGCAGGCAATTACACTACCGCTATAACCTTCACTGGTAGAAGCTGGCATTCTACCGTACCCATAAATCTTCATGTCTGGAACTTTACACTGCCGTTAAAAAGTGCGCTGCGCAGCGGCTTTGGCATCACACCTTCTACAATCTTTCAGTACCAGAACATTAGTACGCAACGGGATAAGACGAGGGTCTGGAATCTCTACATGAAGGCGTTCCAGCGAAACAGGCTGGATCCTTATGACCCCATGGCGCTGAATCCGTATACGGTATCGCTTGTGCACGGCCCCAAAGGCACCCCGCACGTGAAGCTGGACTTTACGCAATTCGACATTGCTGCCCACCAGATGCTAGACAAGTTGGGTTTCAACGCTTTTGTAATTCAATTTTACGGGCTAGGCGGCGGAAGCTATCCTCATTATCAAAAGGGCTCGTTTTTGGGTTATGCAGCCGGCACCGCAGAATACGAGCAACTTATGAAAGAGTATGGTAACGCGTTGCAAAGTCACCTTGCAGAGCATGGCTGGCTTAAAACGGCGTACGTTTACTGGACGGATGAACCACAGGACAGCGACTTTCCATTCGTAAAGGCCGGAATGCAGGAAATTCATCGAGTAGCACCGGGCCTGAAGACGATCCTTACCGTTCATATTACGCCAGCGCTCTTTGGTGATGTGAATATATGGTGTTCATTAACAAACCAGTATTTGCAAAGTGCGGCACACGAGCAGCAGAGGGCGGGAAATGAGGTGATGGTGGTATATATGCACCGGCCCGAAGGAACCCTACGTGGGTGAGTTCATTGATAGGCCGGGCATTGATATGCTGATGTGGATGTGGCAAACCTGGAAGTATGGAGTGCAGGGCAACCTGATATGGTCAGTAAATTACTGGACCAGCCCGCCGCAGTTTCCTACAAAGGTACAAAACCCGTGGAAGGATCCCATGAGCTACGTGGCCGGACCGAGCGGCGAATGGGGTAATGGTGACGGACGCTATCTTTACCCGCCAAACCGCCATCCAAACACGGACAAATCAACCGCATACGTGGAGGGCCCTGTACCCTCCATTCGCTGGGAACTATTAGGTGAGGGGGTTGAACAGTGGCAGTATTTCCACCTGTTGCAGCAACTTGTTGATCGCGCACGTGCGGCTGGTATCCACTCGCGGGCAGAACAGAATGGCTCTTCGCTGCTTACCATTCCTGCGAGCATCTGTACCTCGATGACGGACTATACCCACGATGCTTCCCTGCTGCTGGCCTATCGCCGCCGTATCGCTCGCGCCATTGAGGCGCTAGGCGGCACGCATTAGGAATACGAGAAATGCTTATTCGGCAATAGGCGATAGAAACCCGCGAGTATGTAACCAGTGGGCACATTGAGCTGTCCACGGCGAGGCGAATGGGGAGTCGTGGCCCAGGCCGTAACCGTGACCGCCCGCCTCGTACACGTGAAGCTCAAACGGTACTTTGTTCGCGCTAAGCGCCATGGACATTAGCAGGCTGTTCTCCACGCATACTGGATCGTCGGCAGTATGCACCATGAACATAGGCGGAGTATCTGCGGTTACCTGTTCATGATTGGACATAAGGTGAATTTGGTCATCTGTCGCGTCCGGCCCCAGGAGGTTATGGCCGCTTCCTTCGTGCCCAAACGGCGGCTTGAAAGTAACGACAGGATAGATAAGGATGGCGAGTGACGGACGCGTGCTGTAAAGCTCGATGCCATCTTCCGCCATGGAGTTTCCGCCGGTGAAGTGGGTGGCGGCGCTGGCGGCTAGGTGACCACCGGCAGAGAAGCCGAGTATGCCAACACGCTCAGCATCCAGGTGAAGTTCACCGCTCGCCGCGCGAACTAACCTCACTGCACGGTGTGCGTCATGCAGCATCGCCGGGTGACGATAGGGCGGGTGCAACCGGTATCGCAGGATCCATGCAGTAATTCCCAGCGAATTAAGCCAACGGCCCACTGGTTCCGCTTCATGAGGAGCCAGTGCTCCGTACCCGCCGCCGGGGCAGACGATTACGGATGCTCCACACGAAGGGCCTTGCGGTTGAAGTAGCGTGAGTGACGGTGCGTCGGCATGGGCTATTAGCACCTCTGAGCTATTTTTTGGCCACAGTGGCTTGGTTTCACCATCTAGCATAGGTGTCATGGGGTTCCCTCGATAAGTGTGAAAATCAAAAACCTGCTTGCGTGGTCTCATATTTCTAGATGAGTGGCTCAATTACCTGCCTGAAAGAACGGTGCTACCTAAGGAGTATTGATTCCTGTGCCCTTAACGCCTGCAGGATGGCTAGGCGGGTATCCGCACTTGCATGGCTTGGTATCGCAGTGTTGCCTGCCATCCTGCTACTAGGCAACACTGTTCCAATGCTCAATGGTCAAACGTTTATGCAATCCCGGCCAGGATAAACCTTTTAACTTTGGTTAGCTAAGGTGGTAGCCAACCTGTTGCAAAATGGGAAGTACCGCAGCAACCCCCGGCGTCACTATCACCCAGGTTGGAATATGGTTCGTAAGATCTGCGGTAGTCTCATCCACAGTCTGCCCGGAAGGGATAGCCGATGTGGCATGCAGGTGGCGTGCCAGTTCATAAGTTGCGTTGTGGCAGGCGAGAAAGATTGCTCCCCGCTCACGAAGAGCGGTAATGGATGCTCCAGCGTCACCATAAATACTATGGCCTAATCCGGAATTGGGATCACGAGGGACAGGCAACCCAATGGCATCCGCCTGAAAGATGTTATGGGCAGGCTTGTTATGTACCAGTGCTGCCAGTCCATATTTTGCCCATGCTGCCTCGTCGTAAAGCGCAAGTTGTGCGCTGCCTCTCGTACCACAAACAGGAAGGTACCCACGCGTTTTGAGTGCAAACTGGTGAGTGTTTATACAGTTACGAATGACTGGCAGCCAAGGACTTGCAAGATCTGTGGCATCCCAAACCTGCTTCACCCCACCGCGATAATGAAAAAGTAGGTCCAGTGCTTCGCTGTCCCACTGGCTCCTATCCGTCAGAATAGCAGGGATTGATGTGTAATTGCGTTTGCCAGGAAGCTGATGAAGGCGAACGTGCAGTTCCTTAAGCGCCCTGTCTATCGCGGTATTCTCCTGCGCATCTGCCGCAATACCTGCTGCAGCCAGCCCAACGCCGGCAACAACCTTAAAGGCTTGACGTCGTTCAATGACTTCCATGGTTGATGATCTCCCGGTTGACATGTTCTTCGCTTAAGTTTACGGATAAACGATAGGTGGCAATCACCCTCAGTGGCAAATACAAAGTCGAATATTGGCGTAAGACTTACTCATTAGTTCGTCAATAGAGTATATAATGCCGAATAATTGTGATATAATCAATCGGATTAATCAACTTACGAGTCGGTCGATGTTAAGCGGAATCCGCGACTTTCAGCTTCGTCGTTCTGGTTCAGGATGCGTACGTTTGACCCTATTGCAGATGCTGGAGGCAATTTTCTGATGACGAATAAATCGTCCGCGCAGGCCGATCTTGGCCTGCATCCATGTCTGTTTGTGCTGTTTGGTGCCACTGGTGACCTAACCCGCAGAAAAATTGTACCTGCACTTTTCGATCTCTCATTACAAGGATTACTGCCGACAGGTTTTGCCATCATCTCATTCGCCCGCCGAGATAAAGATGATGCCACTTACCGAGAGGATCTTCGTGCCGCTCTTAAGGAATTTGCACCGCACCTGCCGGCCGATGGTCCGGAGTGGACGGACTTCGCAAGCCACATCAGCTATGTGCGTAGCGAGCTGAACGACCCCGAGGGATTTGAGCGCCTGGGGCAGCGTATGAAGGAGATCGACAAGGAGCAAAAGCTTAAGGGCAACGCACTGTTCTACCTTGCCACGCCGCCGGACAACTTTAGCGACATAATCTGCCACTTGGGCAAAGCTGGTCTCAACCAGCCCAGTACCAAAAGTGGCTGGCGGCGAATTGTTATCGAAAAGCCGTTTGGTGTTGACCTTGAATCTGCACGGGCGCTGAATAGTGAACTGTCCCAGGTATTTGACGAGAGCCAGATCTTCCGCATAGACCACTACCTGGGCAAGGAAACCGTGCAGAACATCCTGGTTCTGCGGTTCGCAAACTCCATATTTGAGCCGCTGTTCAACAAAAATTATGTTGATCACGTAGAGATTACAGTTGCCGAAACATTGGGCGTAGAGGGGCGTGGCAACTACTTTGAACAGTCGGGTATTACGCGCGACATTGTTCAAAACCACGGACTGCAGGTTCTCACGTTAATTGCGATGGAACCACCAATGGCGTTGACGGCAGACGACATACGTGATGAAAAGGTTAAGGTTCTAAACTCTATTCGCAGATTTACGCCGCAGGAAGTTAGCCGGTGGACTGTGCGCGGTCAGTATGGTCCTGGTACCATTACCAACGGACACGACGAGGAAGTCCCAGGGTATCGCCAGGAGCCAGGTGTTCATCCACGCTCGAATACGGATACGTACGCCGCATTCCGCTTCTCAATTGATAACTGGCGCTGGGCTGGAGTGCCATTTTTTGTGCAGGCGGGCAAGCGTCTACAGAAGCGGTTAACGGAGGTACAAATCTACTTCAAACCTGCGCCAGAGGTACTTTTTGCCAGATTGTCATACGGACAACTGCAGCCAAACAAGCTGGTGCTGCGTATTCAGCCAGACGAAGGTGCGTCGATTCAGATCTCCAGCAAGACGCCGGGTCCAGAAATGCACATTCAGCCAGTGCAGATGGATTTCAGATATGGCTCGGCATTTGATGTGCCCATTCGGGACGCGTACGAGCGCCTCATCATCGATGCTATGCGCGGCGACGCCTCGCTTTTTGCGCGAAATGACGAAGTAGAGGCAGCCTGGAGCCTCATTACTCCCATTCTGGAGGCATGGCACGACATAGCCTGTCCCCGGTTCCCCAACTACCCAGCGGGATCTTCCGGGCCGGAAGCTGCACGAGAGCTGCTCAACCGTGGTGTCATCGCCCACTCCTCCCCCTAACCGGGTTGTTACTTGCTTAACAGATTATGACCTGGCGTTATCTTGAGATAAATGGACGCTTTGTTGCAGGCTGTGCGGTAGGGAGTATGCTACAATGAGTGGTATCCGTCACCAGTTGGGTATCGATTCGTGAGTGCACGCTAGCAACTATTAAGCGATGTACTGTGGAGTAGTGAATGTCCGTTAAGTCTCAGACAGAGCAGCTTCTAGCGCTCCAGAGTTTCGCAGTAGCCGGAGCATCGCGCGACAAAGCAAAACCTGGGTTTAAGGTTTACACCGCCCTTAAGCGCGCTGGCAAAACGGTTTACCCTCTTAACCCTGCCGCCGACAATATTGACGGCGATGAATGTTATTCGTCATTAGACAATGTTCCTGGACCAATTGATTGTTTGGTGACGGTGACGCCTCCAGAATTGACGCTGGAGATTCTGCAAGAGGCTGCCCATCTTCGAATTACGAATGTCTGGATGCAGCCTGGCAGCGAGTCGCTGGCCGCAGTTAATCTGGCCCACTCCTGGGGCATGGAAGCTGTGTTCGGTGGTCCATGCATATGGCAGTCGCTTGAGCCCCACGTTGAGGAGACCGTTAGCGGAGGGTAGTCTTTGACGGCATCCGTGCAAGATAACCTACCAGATTTTGAAGGTGCTGCACGTACGCCGCGGCAGCTTGCGTGGCAGCGTCTTAAGCGCGGCAAACCTGCTATGGTCGCCCTGGTCATCCTGGCGATCCTGCACGGTGTGGCTCTCTTTGCGCCGTTTATTACGCCGTATTCGCCAACTGCCCAACGCCTGGAATTGTATTTCCACCCACCCACGGTTCCGGTATGGCGTGATGCCGCAGGGCACTTTACCTGGCGACCCGAGATTACCCCAACAGTTTCAACGCCTTCGCACGGATTCATAGAACAGCCAGCTGGGCGCGCGCCAATTCGCTTCTTTGCAGATGGGTACAGATACAGGCTGTTTGGCATTTTTCCCATGCGCATGCACCTGTTTGAATGTCGTGCTCCAATTTTCGTACTGGGTACCGATGGGCTCGGCCGTGATGAGTTCAGTCGTCTGCTCTACGGAAGTCAGATATCGCTCTCCGTCGGGTTGGTTGCCATTTTAATCACCTACTGCCTGGGTTTGGTAGTGGGTGGAGCCGCGGGATATTTTGGCGGTATCATCGATTATCTACTCATGCGGTTTAGTGAGATCGTGCTCTCCATTCCGGGTTTTTATCTTCTGCTGGCTATAGCGGCTGTCATTCCACCAACGCTTTCGTCCACCGCGAGTTACCTACTCATCATTATAATTTTAAGCCTAGTGGGGTGGGCAGGACTCGCCAGAGTAATTCGCGGAATAGCCCTGGCAACGCGCGAACATCAGTACGTGGAGGCTGCACGTTCGCTGGGTGTCTCGCCTTTGCGCATCATAGCCCGCCATATACTCCCTTCCACTTCTACGTTTGCAATTGTAAGTGCGACGCTGGCTATTCCCTCCTACATTCTAGGCGAGGCAGGTCTCAGCTTCCTTGGCTTGGGGATAAGGGAGCCCGCCGCGAGCTGGGGCAACATGCTTACCGCCAGCCAGAACCTGGAGTACCTCACTCA
>JAJZFK010000055.1 GCA_021805405.1 bacterium | reverse complement strand
GCAGTTTTTGCCTACAACCTCGTATCCACGTCCGCAGATGGTGGTGTACCCCATATACTGTTCGATGAATACCACCACGGAGTTGGTTTTTCAACCGGAAATAAAACCGAGCAGGAATCATTTCCTGTCTTCCTGTGGCGCACTGCTCCCGCCAATCTGAAGGACGCATTTGCCATCGCTCTTGCAATCCTCGTTGTCACCACTTTGAGCGCCAACTGCATTCTGGGCCCGCGAGAGCAACTATACCAAGCAGAAAGCATGAATGCCCTCAACATAGTGCATGGTGTTGCGGGGCTTATGAAGCGCGCTGCAGCTGATGCCACAGCCATGGAACTTTTGACCGCAGACCTTAGAACAGCCGTAAGAAACAGGTTTGATCTTGCACCAGACGTCGACGTTCCAGGAATTGTAGCTGCCGTTCAAAGCCAAAACAGTGTCATTGGCCAGGAATTAGGTACACTCTTTGTTCAACTAACCAGTGCTTCTGCGGTATCTTCACCGCGAGAAACAGGCATGCTGTTGGCACGATTAGAACGCATGCGAAGGATGATTACTGTTGACTGATAATGACGAGATTAAAATTGCAATACCAACCGGTTCGATAATCTTGCACCAAACGCTCCTAGGCGACGATGACCAGCCAGCGGCGACCGAGGAGAGTGCGGAACCGGACGCCCTGACCTGCACTTTCTTGTACAAGCGCATTGCAGAACAATTGGGCAAAGTTGTTGTTGGCCAAACGGAGATGGTTCGCCTGCTTACGGTAGCCCTTCTTTCCGGTGGTCACGTTCTGCTCGAAGGCGTCCCAGGCACAGCAAAGACGCTTACTGTTAGGGCACTTGCACGTATCTTTAATTGCAGCTTCTCCCGCATTCAGTTTACACCCGATCTTATGCCTTCCGACATACTTGGTGTCAATGTCTTCGATCCGTCAACCGGCGAGTTTCACATAAAAACTGGCCCAGTTTTCGCAGGTTTGGTGCTTGCTGACGAAGTAAACCGTACTCCTCCTAAAACCCAGTCGGCCCTGCTAGAGGCTATGGAAGAACGCGCAGTTACCATCGACGGTGTAAGGCACCCGCTACCTGAGCCATTTATGGTGTGCGCTACTCAAAACCCGGTTGAATACGAGGGCACATATCCGCTACCTGAGGCCCAACTAGACCGTTTCATGATGCAGATTGTTATCCCTTACCCCTCTGCTGAGGAAGAGGTTCAAATTCTCGACCGTGTGCAGGCAGGATTTCGCTCGCAGGACCTTAATACTGCGAACCTTGAAGTGGCGGCCGATGTTGACGACCTGCACCGCTACCGTGCAGAGACCGACGCTGTTACGGTCGCCCCAGAGGTTCGCAAGTATATTGTTGATCTGTGTAGAGGTACCCGAGAGAGCAGACATATCGCACTTGGCGCGAGTCCACGTGCAGCGATTACGCTCCTTAACGCCTCTAGGTCGCTTGCAGCGATTAGTGGTCGCCGGTTTGTAACCCCAGACGACGTTGCCATGCTCGTTGTCCCTATATTGAGACACAGGCTGATCATCAAGGCGGAATCGGAATTAGAGGGACATACTGGAGAGAGCATATTGCAGTCGGTTATAAAAGGCGCGGCGGTGCCACGGTAATAGTACGGTGAGCCCAAAGAGAGTAGCGGTAGTAACTCGGCCAATGGCAGGTGGAATGCGCAACCACGTTATCCAACTGCTCACCGGCATGCAGCAACGCGGTGTAGAATTTTGCCTATTTGGTGACACCTCAACCTGGCAGGGGCACATACCGGATGGTGTGACCTTTATGCCTTTTAGTACCACCGGACAACTTGGTGCAACACTACCCCTTCAGGCGCTGTTGCGGCTCAAACGTTACCTAAGCGTAAACCCCATGGTGGTGCACAGCCACGGGTTAAGCGCAGCTGTTACGGGCTGCCTGGCGGCACGCCTCGCCGCCTTACCCTCACTGTTTACGGCACACAACATTGCACCTACCGGTGTAATCACGAACGGGATGGTAACACCGATCTTGCGGAACGCGCAAACAGTCATTGCGGTAACTGGCGCTGTGAAGCAGTCGCTGTTAGGAATGGGCATAGCTTCGCACAAAATCGAAGTAATCTCTAACGGAGTAACGTATGCGCCCGCGCCCACTGACTCGCAGGACGAACTACGAAGAAGGTACGGTCTTCCGCTAGATGTGCCTGTAGTTTTAGCAGTTGGCCGATTGTCCCATGAAAAGGGATTTGATGTACTCGTTCGCAGCGCCGCCGTCATTCGCCATGAAATAAATAATGTTGTAGTGGCAATAGCGGGCGTAGGGCCAGATTTGCACAAACTTAACGCATTATGCGATACATTAAACCTGTCGGGTACAGTATTATTCCTGGGGCAGGTCAGTAATCCTCGCGAACTAATGCACTGTGCCACAGTTACAGCCATTCCGTCGCGAGCGGAAGGGCAGTCGCTCGTGGCCCTGGAGGCTATGGACGCGGGGTGCGTGATTGTTGCATCCAGTACAGGAGGTCTCGTAGAAACTCTTCAAGGTGGAGAGGCTGGGTGCCTGGTAGAGCCTGAAAACGAAGCGGCATTGGCTAATGCAATTGTTAGCCTTATTAATCATGAAGCGACCAGACGAACCTACATTGAGTCAGGTAAGTGCCACGTTCATCGTAATTTCTCTGCAGAGCAGATGTGCGACAAGACAATGGACGTTTATGAAAAGCTGTTCAAGCAGATGAGAGAGGTTTAAAATGCCGCTTCATGCAGAGTTACATCGACACCTTGGAGGAGCGGTAGCACCGCGTATATTCTGGCGATTTCTGCATCGCCAGAACCACCCGCTAGCGGCTCGCTTTCCGCAGTACGACGAGTTTGAGACATTCATTACCCGCCCCCGTGCCTCGCTAACCGAATTCCTTGAACTGCACACAATGGTTGAGAGAGTGCAGACGTTCGAAAACCTGGCCTACTTTATCTCAAAGCTAGTACGGGGTGCCTATGTCTTTGAAGGCATACTCTATCTTGAACTTCGGCATACTCCCTACTACCGGACGGATCCGGAGCAGTCGCAGTCGCGGCGTATTGAACAGATGGGTGAAATTGTTGAGACAATTGCCAAGGCTGCATATATTCACGACTATCCCGTCATACTCAAACAGATTTTGTGCATGCACAGTCGCCTGCCTGCTGAAGTAAACGACGCCATACTCGACCTTGCGCGCGCTAATCCTCAAGACGTTTGCGGTATAGACCTGGCCGGCCCGGATACCTTATACAGGGATCGACTACCAGAACTAGTAGCCATGTTCAAAAAGGCACAGGAGTGTGGTATCAAAACCACCTGCCATCTTTTTGAAACCGAGAACGGCTTCTATCCCGAGTTTCTCCCCTATCTCAACCGCCTTGGGCACGGTATACAGGTCGCATTGGAACGACCCGACCTGCTTCTCGAAATAGCAAAACGTCATCAGTGCCTTGAGGTATGCCCAACGTCCTACCTAAAGACAGGCACACTACCAGACCTGGAGGCGCTAAGGCGAGTATTTAGAAACTGCGAAGACGCAGGGGTAGACGTCGCAATCTGCACTGATAATCCAGGATTGCACAACGTGCGCTTACCGTTTGAATACGAAAACCTGCTAACCCTCGACGTTATTGATTTTGAACAGTTGAAGCGGTGCCAGGCAGCAGCTTTCCGGCATGCATTTGCCTGGCCGTATTCGGAACCACCAGATTCCATTGTACGGGATATAATTAATAAATGACTGCACACACTGAAGCTTCATTGTGCTTGTACCGTAATTCATTTCCGACACGGGAATTGCAATCCTCAACTATGCGAACTCATTAAAGGATGTTTTCTATGACTGCATCATTTCGTTATCGGGTCGGCTTATTGGTTTCATCTGCATGTATCATGGTAGTCGCGGGTTGTGGGCGCAGTAATGCTCCTGCAAAAGCAGCATCGGGTGCACCCGGCCAGCAAGCCGCAGGCAAGCCTTACAAAGTTGCGTTAATACTCAGCGGATCTGGCACCGACCACGGTTGGAACCAGGATGCCGTGGAAGCAGTTCACGACGTTCAAACTGCCCTAAGCCTGCCGGCAAGCAGTATCTCCATCAAAGAGCAGGCGGTATCACCCAGCCAGCAACAGGATAACCTTCGGGCCTATGCTGGGCAGGGTTACAACCTCATTATTGGCCACGGCGAAGAGTATCAGGCACCGGCGCTCCATATGGCACCTCAATTCCCCAACTCTCTGTTTGTCATCTCATCCGGAGACAAAATGGCTGCTAACGTAACGCCTATAGTCTTCAAGCTTGAGGATGGTGCGTATCTTCTTGGTATGCTAGCGGGCGGTATGAGCCGTACCGGCAAAATTGCAGAGGTTGGCGCGCAGGAAATAGCACCAGTTCGCAGTGTGTTTTCTGCTTTTGCCCTGGGAGCTAAGGCCGTGAACCCAAATATCACGATTCTGCACCCAGTCTATACTAACGATTGGGAAGACATCGGCAAGGCTACACAAGCTACACAACCTCTCATACAGCAGGGTGCGGACGTTATAATTCAGGATCTTGATAGCGCGTCGCAGGGGGTTTTCAATGCAGTTCAGCAGGCGAGTACTGCTGCACATCCCGTTTACGCACTGGGCACCAACAACAACCAGAACTCCGCTGCTCCGGGAGTGGTACTGGCAAGTGCACCAATCAACTGCTCTCCAGTATTTGTTAGCATTGCTAAACAGGCCGAGGCAGGTACTTTCAAGCCCACTGATACACCCTATGGCTTGCCACAGGGTGTCATCGGCTATATTGAAAATCCGGCGCTAGCTTCCCGCATACCAGCCTCCCTACAAGCCAGAATAGATGCAGCAGAACAGGCAATAAAATCCGGAAAACTCGTCGTTCCCATGAAGACACAATGACCATTGCATCTAGCAGTAGCGAGCAACAGTCCGTGGTACCGGCAATCCTCACGCAGGACTTAACCCGTCGTTTTGGGCAAACAATCGCCCTCGACCAGGTTAATGTACGCGTGGAATGTGGCGTAGTGCACGCCATACTGGGGGAAAACGGCGCAGGCAAGTCTACCTTAATGAACATCCTGGCGGGGCTGCTGCGCGCAACTAGCGGTACGCTAGAGGTATTTGGCACGACCCGGGATTTTAGGAAACCGGCCGATGCACGTGCCTGCTCTATCGCAATGGTTCATCAACATTTCACGCTGGTCCCAGCGTTTACAGTCGCGGAGAACCTATCGTTAGATACAACGGCAAGCAGGCATTTAACGCCGTATAGTACGGATCGCTCAAGCCGCAATGCCATGTTGAAGGCTGAACAATTAGGCTGGAAACTAGATCCTCTTGCAATCACCGGTGGTTTGCCCGTGGGTATGCAGCAGCGAATCGAGATTGTTAAGGCGCTCGCAACAGGTGCACGTATAGTCATATTCGATGAGCCTACCGCAGTTCTCAGCGCGAACGAAATAGACGACCTCTTTCGAGTACTCCGGGTGCTCAAGCAAGGCGGTTGTACGGTAGTTCTTATCGCTCACAAGCTGGCGGAAATCCTAGCTGTTGCCGACGATATCACTGTGCTTAGGCGGGGTAAAGTCGTTGCTGTTAGCGCAGCTTCCCAAACCAACGAGCGCGAACTTGCTTCCTGGATGGTAGGTGAAACCTTGGCTAGTGGTAAACGAAGCGATGTTGACCAAAATCAGCATATTCATGCGCGCGAACATGCGACTGTGTTGAAGCTGGAGATGGTCGCCGCGAATGGTGACCGCGGCGAACAGGTTCTAAGTAATGTAAACCTGACAGTTGCTGCCGGCGAAATATTTGGTATTGGCGGCGTAGATGGCAATGGTCAGAACGAGCTTGCCGAGCTCCTCGTGGGTCTTCGCCCCATGACATCCGGTGCGATACTCTGGCGAGGCAATAAATTCGAACCTGGAATATCACCCACTGTGGGATATATTCCGCAAGACAGGCGTAAAGACGGGCTCGCTACAAGGATGTCTGTGCAGGACAATCTCCTTTTTCAGGCCGTGCAGAGCAGATCTTTCACGAAGGGGCCATTTCTGGCGCAGAGAAAACTCCGTACGATGGCGGCTAACCTTGTCACGCAGTTCGACATTCGATCTGCGGGCCTCGCGACCCCTGTTTCCTCGCTTTCAGGGGGCAATCAGCAGAAGATTGTTGCCGCACGCGCGCTCTATTCGGAGCCAGAACTAATTGTCGCGGTCAATCCTACAAGGGGCCTGGATATTGGTGCTGCACGATACGTTCATGATCAGCTAACGGGTGCCAGCAACCGTGGTGCTGCGGTAGTAGTTCTCTCTACAGACATTGATGAAATTGCTGCCATCTCCCATAGAACAGCGATAATCACCCGTGGATCACTTCAGGAATACGAGATACGCGGTCGGTCGGCCGAGGATATTGGATTGCTGTTAGGTGGTGCCATCAACACAGAAAGTAACCAGGACACCAGGGTATGACCCAACCTGACTCACCCAAAAGGCGCTCAGTGTCCTTTCGCCTTGCGCGGCTGCTGCTTCAAGTTACAGGCGCGGCCCTCTCGTTTCTTCTGCTGCTTGCGGTTACGCTCACTATATTTGGCCTCAAGGCTAAAACAGCACTTCCAGCCATAGCTGATGGTGCATTCGGCGGATGGCAGTATGGTCACCTTTATGCGCTCTCCGAGACGTTCGTAGAAGCCGTTCCACTAATTCTTACAGGCTTGGGAGTTTTGGTAGCGTGGCAGGCAGGCATGTTTTCTATTGGGGGTGAGGGGCAGCTTCTTATTGGAGCGCTTGCAGCGATGACCGTTTACAGGTTTACCGGCAGCCTACCAGCCCCAATGGTAACACTGCTCATGATTGCTGCCTCTGTGGCTGGTGGCGCTCTCTGGGGGGGCATAGCAGGCTGGTTGCGAACTGCACGAAATGTGCAAGAAGTTATAAGCACCATCATGCTTAATTACATTGCGCTGTACCTTGTTGGTGCTGCGGTCCTTGGGCCGCTACAAGAACCTTCGCACAGCGGGCCCGAAACCGCGCTGTTGCCAGATCCTGTGCTTTTCGCGCACATACTCCCCGCCACTTGGACGGGAGGGATAACAGCCAGACTGCACACGGGTGTGCTCATAGCCCTGGCCGCAGTACCTATTACTGCAGTATGGCTCTACAGAACTCGGTCTGGATTTGCTTTGCGCTTAACCGGACATAATGCAGATGCAGCACGAACGGCTGGATTCTCCATTGCACGGGTTCGCATAACAGCAATGATTTTCTCTGGTGCCCTCTGCGGCCTTGCGGGATCTGTCCAGCTTCTGGGTGTAAGTGCCCGTCTCGACCAGCAGTTCTCGCCGGGATGGGGCTACAGTGCTATTCCGGTTGCGCTTATGGGTGGTCTAACACCAGGCGGAACGCTCCTTTCAGCGATATTCTTTGGGGCGTTAACTGCAGGAACTAACAGCGCCGAGCGCACCGTGGGAGTACCATCCGTAGTAGCTGATGTTCTGCTGGCTGCAGCGGTAATAGCTGTTGTGGGCTTTAGAGCGTGGCGTGGTAGATCGCAATTGGCAACAGGAGGGGACTAACTCGCTATGGATGTAACTGGATTAGCCGGCAGCCTGACAGGATCAGCGGCAAAAGCGGCAACACCACTTATCTTCGCAGCCGCAGGCGAAGTACTTGTACAACGGAGTGGCGTAGTGAACGTGGGGCTGGAAGGAATCCTCCTCAGTAGCGCATTTGCAGCAACAATAACCACATACACTACTCATAGTCCGTGGCTTGGTCTTTGTGCCGCTATTATAACCGGTGCCCTAATGGCTGCTCTGTTTAGCGCGTTCACGATATATGGTGCCGCAGACCAGGTTGTAGTAGGTGTGGTGCTTAACCTGTTTGCCATGGGTGCTACTGGTACCCTGTTCCGGTTACTATTTGCCACACATGCAGCAACAACTGGAGAGCTGCCTTACATGTTTCATACCATACCCGTATTAACGCCATTCACTCTTGTCGCCGTTGCTGGTGCCTGGTACATACTTTTCAAAACCCGTGCAGGTTTAGAAATACGCGCATGCGGTGAAAAGCCGTCGGCAGCGGCTGCAAGCGGCATAAACGTGCTGAAG
>JAJZFK010000021.1 GCA_021805405.1 bacterium | reverse complement strand
ATGCAGCAGCAGACGTTTAAGTGGGACGACGGCACGATGGTACTCACCCGCAAGGCAGTACCGGGCCGCAAATACGTCATTGCGATTCGCGGCATCAACATTACAGGGCCAGGACAACTTCACTTTGTTTACCTTGGGTTAAGCCTGCCACAGCTCGACCAGCTGCAGCAGGAGACTGCCTTCTTTGAGGAGCTCGAACCTAACGAGCCCCTGCAAAAGGCTATGCTCATATCTGCTGCCCTGCAAAAATGCGCTTCAAATCTCGACATCTCTACTCTCCATGACATCACCACGGCTCAGTTCAAAAAGCGTCTTTCTTACGCGCGTCAGCCGCTACTGGCACTGGCAGGGTTAGCGCATGGCTACGAAGTGGATTACGTGGGGCACGCACACATCGATATGAACTGGCTGTGGACGTGGCCAGACACCATTGACACCTGCAAGCGTACCTGGCGAAGTGTACTTCACCTTATGAAGCTCTTTCCAGATTTCTGTTTCGTGCAGAGCCAGCCAGGAGCCTACGCGGCAATACAGAAGCGGTACCCTGCCGAGGTAGCCGCTATGGAAGCTGCACAGAAGCGCGGGCAGTGGGAGGTTGTTGGTGGACTCTGGAACGAATCAGATACTAACCTGCCTACCGGCGAGGGCCTTGCCAGATCGTTCCTGCTGGGCCAACGGTATTTCAAGAAGAACTTTGGTACGTACGCGGTAACCGGTTGGCTACCAGACTCCTTCGGCCACTCGTGGCAGCTTCCTCAGCTCATGCGACTGGCAGGTATCAACAGCTTCTATCATATGCGGTGTGGCGACGGCGTGCGACTTGCCTGGTGGGAGTCTCCAGATGGCTCCAAAGTGCTGAAAGCCAACACAGACAGCTATGATGAGCCCATACAGATTGACCAGCTCGTGCGACCGTGGCACAACCAGAAGAAATACGACGTTAAGCGAGCACTTGTGGTGTTTGGTGTTGGCGACCATGGTGGTGGCCCAACACGGCAGCAGATTCTTACCGGTAAGGGCTACCAGGCAGACCCACTGCTGCCCAAGATCCGATTCTGTACGGCCAAGACTTTCTTCAACCTTCTGCGTAACGAGCCTGCAGTCAAGACCCTTCCCGTGGTAGACACGGACCTTCAGTATACGTTTACGGGCTGTTATACTACCCACTCTGACCTTAAAACCGCGGTACGCCGCAATGAAAACGACCTCTATTCTTCGGAGGTATACTCATCGCTTGCATCCACAGTGGGCATGAAGTACCCGGCAAAAGCCTTCCGTACCGCATGGAAACCCACCGCGTTCGCCCAGTTCCACGATATCATGTGCGGTAGTGCAATACATTCAACCTATATCTGGATGCGCGATCGTCTGCGGCCGGCAGACGTGTGGGCACGCAAACAGCAGCATTCTGCGTTAACAGTACTGACCAACCACACCAGTACGGTGGGCACACATCGCGGCGAGCAGCCCGTAGTTGTGTGGAATGCACTTTCCACCCCCCGAACAGACGTCGCTACCGTAGCTCTTACGTCTGCGAGCAGGTACCATTCTGCGCGCGACGCTTCCGGAGCGAGGTACCCTGTACAGGCAAAAGATGACCATACACTAGTCTTCGTGGCCACCAACGTACCGGCATTCGGCAAGAAGGTGTACTGGCTCTCCCCGTTAGCGGCTACCGTGCATCCCACGTTAGTTGCAAAATCACTTGGCGGTTCCATAGTGCTTCGTAACGGGTTCCTTAAGGCTGTCGTTAATCGCAGTACTGGCTTGCTGGTTTCGCTTACCGATCTGCACAGCGGCAGACAGGTACTTGCTCCTGGCAAGCCACAGAATGTGTTTGAGCTGCTGGGTGATCAAGGCAACGCCTGGGACATTAACTACACAGGCAAGAATACGCTGCTAGTAGACCAGGGCGCAAAAGTTAAGCTCATAACCAGCGGGCCCGTGTTTGCAGAGGTAGAGGTGCAACACGCGCTTGGCGCCTCGATTTATCGACAGTACGTTACGCTTTATCAAGACATCAATCGCCTCGACATCCCGTGCGTGGTGGACTGGCATGAGCATGCACAGATGCTGAAGGTCGACTTTACTTACAACATGGAAAATCCCGCGCTACACGTGGCAATTCCTTATGGCAGCATAGACCGACCGGATAACGGCCAGGAGAACCCTGGGCAATCGTGGATGAATATGACCGACTACAGCAATCCAGTTGTCACTCATGCCCGAATGCTCCAGATCCGCTCGTTTTTCAATTCGGATAGCTCGAAGGACTTCGATTCGCAGGGCCGCACCTACGTTCGCTCACTGTTTCCCACTCCGGGCCTCCATAACCTGGGCCCACAACACCTGCCCGTTTGGCTGCATGGCTCGTCACCTGGCGATGACAATATATCCTGCAACGGCGAGGTAATCCCCCTTAGCGGTGCCAAACCTGGTCAATGGTTCTATGCCGTGGGTGCTGGCGGGATGGGAACACAGTCCGGAAGTATCACATTTGTGATGTCTACCGGCCAGCACATCGTCAAGCAGATGATTCTTGGCGACTGGGTAACAGGCGGTGGTGCTTCCAACGAAGCGTGGGTCCATTTTCCTTACCACCTGGAAGCTGATGGTACGCAATCGCAGCCTACTCAGCTCTATGGCACTCGCGTTCAACTGCCACTACAGGGGCATGTAACGGCCGTTATACTGCCCGTTAACCCGCTCATGCACATCTTCGGGGCAGCACTTGCCAATGTTACGCCTGGTCATCCCATCTACGGAGTAACCGTGCTGAACAACTGCAAGAACGGAAACGATGCAGATGGTGCCACGTTCCGCCTTAGCTTGCTGCGATCGACGAGCAGCCCGGATCCCACCCCGGATTTCGGGAAAGAGGTGTTTACGTACAGCATTACAACGAACACGGGTGACTGGCAGAAGGCAAACCTTGAGAAGCAGGGAAAATCAATCAATATCCCGCTTACTACGGTCGTAACTGGCACCCACACAGGCGGTAGCGTACCGGCATCTATCGCCGTGAGCTCCACTTATGATGACGTGCAGGTCGGTGCGTTGAAACACGACGAAAGCGGCCGGGGTCTGGTGCTCCGTTTCTTTGAGACACGCGGCCATAACACTACCGTTACATTGCGGTTTCCCAAGTCTGTTGTCGTTCAGCCAGTAGACATCCTGGAACGGCCGATGGCTGGTACGCATCCCTTAAGCGGCCGGGTTATAACTATGCCTGTGGGACACGACAAAATTGTTTCACTGCATATACTCGGCCTTCACGCAGCCGTCATAGCTGGATGACGATGCTGGACTAAACAGAAGCGCTGCTACAAACAACCTTGTAGAAGTAACATGGGCCGGCTCAGAACCTCTTAGGTATCTGAACCGGCCCTCGCGTTCGCCTGCTGTCAGAAATGAGCGGTCGCACCCATGCGCCTATTCTGCAGCGTGACGAGCAGACAGAACGATAGCCGCCTCTTGCCTTACTACATCCTCATTATGCGCGACGGTCGTTCTCTGCAGAATCTCTTCTGTACCTGCATTGCTGCTTCCGTACAGCGCCGCAGTAGCGTTGCGCTGCAGCCCGCGCAGCTTTGCCCGCTTAACGGCTGACCCACGAAACTGCACCCGAAATTCGTCCTCAAAGCAGTCGAGTATCGGAATAAGTTGCATCGAACCGGACTGAATCCGCGAAGTAAATTCTGGCCAGGTGGTTGGACGACTGAATCGTTTCGTAAACGGACAGACCTCCTGACAAATATCACAGCCAAAAATGCGCGATGGGAGCGCAGATACTGCCTGCAGATACTCAGAGGGTATTACATCCTTCTGCTCAATTGTAAGGTAAGAAAGGCACCTACGGGCGTCTAAGGTATACGGCGCTGTGATTGCTCCGGTTGGGCAGGCGTCTATGCACCTTGTACAAGTTCCGCAGTGCTCCTGCGCTTCCTGGTCTGGCTCAAGCTCCAAACTAGTTACGAGAGCACCTAAAAAGAAATAAGAGCCCCAATCCCGGTTTATGAGCAGGGTATGCTTACCAACCCATCCCAACCCAGCGCGCTGTGCGGTTTCGCGCTCTAGCAACGGTCCTGTGTCAACGTAGCACCGGCTGTTCGCCGTGGGATGGCGTTCGCGCACCCACCGCTCCAACTCTCGCAGCGCTGCCAGCACCACGTCATGGTAGTCGTCACCACGTGCATACCTTGCAATAACACCGGCGCCAGGCACACCAACCGGGGTTTCCGGGCCCTCCTGTAAATCACTATAGTAATTCACGCCCACCATCACTATAGATCTGGCGGTACCGTCAAGCAGCAAGCGCGAGTCCAGCCTTTTTTCGAGGTTGCGGGCGAGGTAATCCATCGTGCCATGCATCCCCTGGGCGAGCCATTCGTTGTACTCCTCGTAAAACATGGTGGGTGCCGCAGTTGCAACACCCACCATGTGGAAACCAATTCGTAGAGCCTCTTGTTTAAGCTGCCGTGTAAATTCGCGCATATTATCCCAATGCGTCCAGTGCCTCGTGAATTGATGCCTGAACACAGGTGAATGTTGGGGTATCGCGTAACGTGTAGGCACTTGCAGCTGTTTCGCGAAGGTGCTGTACCAGGTCGAGAAAATCAGCTGGGACATCAGTTTCAAACGCAACTACAAACTCCTGGTCATCCAGGCCAAACGAATAGGTGGTATTCAGCTTGATTGTAGGATATTTGTGACCAACCTCAATATGCCCTACCATCGCCTTCTGCCGTTCCTCCATTGATAACATGTACCATGGCCTGGTTTTAACAAACGGGTACACAAACAGGAACTTCCTTCCAGTGGGACGAACCACGAGTCTACGACCCTCCGGTTCGTCCTTTGCAGTGGGATCCTTGTACTGCGAATTTTTAGTCATGGAGAGGTAGCAGTACGGCTGTGTCATCCACCGACCCACCCCAGTACGCAATAGCCGAGCTGTGTTCTTGCGGATAATATCGAGATCGGGGGACGCCGACCAGAGCAGAATGTCGACGTCACCACGTATTCCCGTTAGCGTATAGCTCCGCATCATCATCTCATCGGCAGCTTCTTCCACGGCACACTCAAAGTCTGCTTTATCTTTTGAGCGCACTTCTTCGGAGAGCCTGCGCCACTCTGGAGCGACCTTATAGAACGCAAACTGAACGACTGTTCGTCCCCTGTTTTCCATCAAGCAAATCCTTTCGGCTCATCGCGCCTGCGGGTCATAGTAGCCATATTGATTCCAGGCGCGCCGTTGCTGACTTTGAAATTCAAATTAAACAGCAGCCGGTTCGCGGTTCAGGTAGAAATCGTTTGCGTAAAGGTCAGCAACCTTCTCAAGTTCAATCTGGCTGAACGCAGGAGTGGAATCCGTAGCTACAAACTCTTCCAGCTGCTTGTGTTCGTAGATATTCGGGAATACGCCCCGTATGCTAGGATGCGACTTCACCCACTGCAGGGCCATTTGAGCAGGCGTTCTACCAGCGTCTTCACAACAGAACTTAAGCATTTCCAACTTTTTAATACCGTCGTCCAACCATGCTCTTCGCATTTCATTGGTTGTAACGCGGAAACTCCTGTGGTCGTTGGGTGAAAATTGAATACTCGCATCAAACGCACCCTCCAGCACACCGGAGGCATGAGGTACCCTCACAAGCACAGGTACGTCGTTTTCACTTGCTGCAGGGCATATAGGCCCGCTCAGCTGCTGTTCTAGCATGTTCATGATAATGTGCACCAGCATCTTGCGCTCTTTCACCGCATAAAGCCCCTCGTCAACCTGGCGCTCTGGCTTAAGCGCGGGTCCAAGCGCGGCACCATACGACCTTATCTTTCCTTCAGCCTTCAGCTCTTCCAGGCAGTTGATAAGATCATCCGACTGCATTGCTTCAATGCGAGGATTGTGCATCTGGTAAACATCGATTCGGTCTGTATTGAGACGTTTGAGGCTTGCCTCACACGCTGCACGCACAAATGCCGGGCTCCAATCTTGGGGCCGCTCTCGCTGGCCAGCCTGTACGCCGGGGTGATTAATAAAGTCGTACCCAAATTTGGTGGCAATTACAATCTCGTCGCGGTGTTGCCCCAGCGCATCGGCAAGTAGGGTCTCCCCTTTGCCATCACCGTACACATCTGCCGTATCATAAAATGTGACGCCCAGATTAAATGCGTGGTTAAGTAGGTCCTTACCAAATTGATCGTCAGAAATGCCCCACATCGTGGTAGAAACAGTCCATAATCCAAACCCAATGACCGATGGCTGAAGCCCTGTATCACCCAGGGGACGCGTATCCATATTCAATGCCTCCGTTACCGTTTGAACATGCGGGCGCTGTTCGACCCGACACAGTCCAGTTCAATTATAGGATGAATTTTATCCTGAACTCCTGCCTGTTATAAACAGGACAAATACATCTCATTCTTCATGATGTTAGCTTAACCGCGGCGGCACTGTCAAGCACATATACCGATTATACGCTGATCGGAGGATTTTTGCGCTCGTACGGGTAATCTGCCCGTAACGTCCTACCTGCATCGCTTAAGTTGTGAAGATCTTGTTGCGCAAACTCATGGTGTACGTTTGTTTCGCATCGAGCGCGCAGTGAAAACATATGGTTTCGGCATTAATTCTTCTTCCCGCCAGTGGATACCATGCCACCACATCAGAACGGCAGCGTTATAACCGGGTAAACTACAATTGTTGCAGAAATCAATACTGTCGACCGAGCATTTCAACAGTCATCTCTTAGCCGTTCGAGGATAATTCCGCGCACCGATGACGGTAGTTGATTGAATTGCGTAAGGTATAGCGGCCCGCAAGGCTACCAACCGCAGTAATTACCGGTTGCCCTGCAAACTAGTTAGGCCGTCATTGACCTTCCTGAACCATCATAGGAGTTTACGCAACATAAATACTGTGTTCAGCACGTCTAGAATATGTGATTTCATACTCACAGGTATCCGAGTGCGGCCAATTTGCACACAAATACATCTGTGAATACATAACAGTTGACTTAATAAGCGAACTGTGTTAAACTTGACGCCGGTTAGTACGTCAGCCCAGAAGGGGGTCATCCAATGTTTCGTCGCAACGCTATGCCTACAATTTGTGGCGCGCTGTTGCTGGGGTCTGCAGGTCTCGCGATGCGGGCGTCGGCTCAGGGTGCACCGTTTACAATCAGAATGCCACCTACTGGTGCTTCAGTTCGCGAAACCGTCGCCATCAAGATTCCAGCTGCCAGCATAAGCCCAGGTGGTTCCATTGCCTATTTTATTGATGGCAAATTTGTCGAAGCGCTGGCACCCAAGTTCTCTTCCTCCGACCCGTATTTCGTCTACTACTGGAATACCAAAACAGGAGTGAAGGATGGAACTCACACCATTAAGGCCGAGTTATTTGAACCTAGTGCCGACGGGGGTGGGAATAAAGACTCCATGGACCTCGCAGGTACCAGCGAGATTTCCGTGAACGTCGCCAATGTCATTCACGACGGACCCAGCATCCTTAAACTACGATACCACTACCCTGAGGGACAAACACTTTTTTACGATGCGGATGTGCATACATCTCTAGTTGGTTCACAGTCGGATACCGGCGTGAGTTCAGACGTTCCTATTTCATCGGCAAGTGCCAGCCTGCTTCTGGACATTGAAGACGGCAGTCAGGCGTTGGTTAGAAACAAGCTTACCAAGCTAACTCTGCTCGACGGCGGTCAGCAGATTGCTGTTCCCAAGGACATGCTTAGCGCCTCCGTTTATCAGGTGATAGACCCACTAGGCAACGTACATTATCAGTACACGTCAGTAACTCCTACACAGTACTCTGTGAATGCGCAGTCCTCCATAGGCGGCGAGGTTCCACTACCAACCCTCCCAGACACTGCGGTCGAGGTGGGACAAACCTGGTCTTCTCCCGACCAGAAAATTAACATAAGCGGCATCCCAGCGGAGGACACATCGCACGTTACTCTGCGCAGTAAACTGGTGGACCTAGAGTGGCAAAATGGCTATCCAACGGCACATATTCACCAGACGTTTGAGTCTGGCAGCGGTGGAATGCACTTACCACCCTATGTAATGGTCGGCGGAATTGCAATCCAGCATCCGCACATTACCTTTAGCCGCGACATTTTCATCGCCTACACCGCTGGC
>JAJZFK010000107.1 GCA_021805405.1 bacterium | reverse complement strand
GCTGACACTGGTTCATCTAATAGCGCAGCGCAGTGAAAATACGCGACCCACTCATCGCTAAGCCGCTAGTTCAGTAAAAACACACTGCAAAAACGCAAACCGCTTATCTGCTGGAGGATTAAGGCGGTGCATAACCCTTGACGTTCTAGACACTAAAAGTGTACAATCTTCTCGTTGCTGCAACAGCATAAGGGCGGTTGGCTCAGTGGTAGAGCACTTCGTTCACACCGAAGGGGTCGGGGGTTCGAATCCCTCACCGCCCATCAGTTTGTTCCCCATCGGTTTCAAACGAATCACTAATTGTTGCCCACCCTTTCTTCCCTCAACGTAAACGGTGATTGGCATGATACATGCCGAAGTTGTCACCCATTTTGTCACCCTCAATGCTGTCGCAGGTTCAGGAAATTCCATCCTCGAGGACGCGTCTAGCAGAGGATCGCAAGAACGCAGAGTCAGTTTGCTCGCCTACTTTCTCGGACCACACTGCGACTGCGAGTACTGTAATAAAAATACTCAATTAATCGTTGCCGTTCCTGATAAATATCTCAGGTTTGATGTTACAATCTTACAATTAACTGATGAATGAGGTACATGCGAATGCGGACTCCCAAACGCCGTGGCGTAATTTCGCTGCCACTGGGCACAACGATGATGTTACTGCCAGCAATTGCAAGTTTTGCACTTGGCAAGGTGCGGCAGCCCAAGCACGTCCTTGTGGTGACGGTTACCCTGGGATTTAGGCACGACAGTATCCCCACGGCGGAGCAAACCATCAAGCAACTTGGAGACACAACGGGGCTGTGGACGACCGATTTTGTGCGGACGTCGGCGGACATGCAGACTATGATGACCGACCAAGCCTTGAAGAAATATGATGCAGTTATCTTCGCCAACACAACGGGTGTACTACCACTGCCAGACCCAAACGGTTTTTTGGCATACATACGTGATGGCCACGGATTTGTGGCCATGCACGCTGGCTCCGATACATTTCACCAATGGCCCGGGCAGAGTTCTGGTGTATCGATGTATGCGCAAATGCTTGGCGGGGAGTTTAGAATTCACCATAACCAATGTGCTGTAAAGCTGGAGTATGGCGATCGACGATTTCCTGCTGTAGCACCGCTCTTGAAGGCCGCTACTCCACACAGTCCAACGTCCATCCAGTTGGTAGAACATGGCGGCCCTAGCGTTGTGACCAGGAATTCATGGACGGTATTTGATGAAATATACCTATTCAAAAACTTTGATCCAGCGAAAGTGCACTTATTGCTCTATTCCCCCATTCACCCCAATGACGGAACCCCCAAAGCTGGGAGTCCGGGGCTTTATCCTATCTCCTGGTGTAAAATGTACGGGCGCGGCAGAGTGTTCTATACTGCGCTAGGTCACCGCAAACGAACCTGGAACGATCCGCTGTTTCAGCAGCATATTCTAGGAGGAATTGAATGGGCACTGGGATTAGTCCGGGGAGACGCCAGGCCGGGTAATGTCAGCATGGAATCGTTAACCAAAAACAAGGAATCAGTGAATAAGTGATAACGAACTTCTCGGGCCACTTTCAATTACGACGTTGTTCAGTTGCGGCTACTGCAGTATTAGCGTCACTGTTTGCGAGTGGCTGCGCTGGAACAGTTGCTCCACGTATTCTAGCGCACATTGCTCTTGAAACCAAGGTGGATAGTACTCCAAAACCCCTTACTAGGGCGGAGTTGAAGCGCATTCACCCTAATGAAATTGGCGACGTACTAATTCTGGAATATCACAATATCCTGCCCCATCCCCATGATCCCTACACCAGTACTCCTACACAGTTTCGCGATGTTATGAAGCTGCTTTATAGTCTCCACTATCGGCCAGTTAGTATGTCTGCATACCTTAACAACAAGATTGATATTCCGGCTGGCGACTCACCTGTCGTGTATACTTTTGACGACGCGGACGAATCCCAGTACCATATTCTGCCTGGCGGTGGTGTAGACCCAAACTGCGCGGTGGGGCTGATGGAGGCCTTCCACAAACTACATCCTGCCTGGCGTCTGCGAGGTACCTTCTTCGTACTGCCAACAAACGCATTCGGACAGCACTCTCTACGCGCTGCCAAAATTAAAAACCTGATAAAGATGGGCTACGAAATTGGTAACCACACGGTTACCCATCCGCAGTTGAGCAAGCTTGGCAATACTCAGGTGCAGTGGCAGATTGCAGAATGTGACCACCTCATTGACCAGTTAGTACCCGGTACGAAAGTTAACACGATTGCACTTCCCTATGGAGTAGCGCCAACCGACCGCATACTTGCCTTGCATGGACGTTGGGGATCGATCCGTTACGACAACCGTGCTGTACTGCTAGCCGGAGCAGATCCGGCACCGGCAGTTATTAGCCGTCGTTTCAATGCACTGCGAGTACCACGCGTTCAGCCAGTAATGGGGGTTTGCGGTCTCTTCTTCTGGCTAAAATTTCTCAAGCATCATGCCTATGAGCAGTTCATAAGCGACGGAATAGCCAGCCAAACCACAATTCCCAGGCAGTTTGTACATCAGGTGGTCAAGGGCCGACTTAACGGATCAAAGCTAGTAATATACTAAATATTACATCGATAAAATTCGTGTAGAGGCGTCGGCTGCTAAGCAGCCAGGCGCCTCTCGTCATTCACTGCAGCGTCACCCACATTCTCTAGCGCGATCGATGACAGACGCTGCCAGGTGGTTCCGTCCTGTGGATAGATTGACGACCCAAAAATCCACTCCACGTGCGCGCCATTGGGTGCCTTGCGACTTTGACCTAATTCCCCTTCAAGTGCCACAGTCAATCGATCTACAACAACGCGGACGTGTTCGCCTGTGTACGGCAGTATCATGGCCAGGTGATCATGTGAATACCTGGTTAATATGTCACTGCGCCTTACGTTGGTACGAACGACCTTACATGTAGATCTCATGATCTCGTCAGATTTCAAAGTCCCTACAGCCGCGGTGAAAGCACTGAAGCCAGCCAATTGAATAAACACGACTGCAGCATTTGCATCTAGCCTGCCCGCGCGGAGTAACTCTTCCTCTAGGCGGCGTTCAAAATACGCTCGAGTATACAACCTTGTGAGGTCGTCTACCAGTGCTTCAGCCTGAAAGTCTGGGGTTAGCATCCCCTTCTTGCGTAAGCCTGATAACTGGATTTGTGCGTCTTTTAGGTCCTCTGTGTTCAGGATTTTCCGCATTTTTTTTGCGGCATTCCTGAGCAGGTGAGATACATAGTTACATGAAATTCCCAGCTTTGCAGCTATCTCTGTCTGATTAAGATCCTGGAAATAGAACTCAATGATAACCTGTTGCTCTAGCGGTTTCAGGTTGTCGATGGCTGCTTCAAGTACGAGGCGCTCATCAAGTGGAACTTCAAAACTGAAGAGAAGATCTCTTGATGTCTGGCGGTCAATATCTATGGTGCCATTGTTGTCATCGTCCTGGTCCTGTCCGCCGTCCATCGAGGTAACTTTAAATACTTCGCGATTTGTCACGACTTCTGCAACTGCATCCTCAGTCATACCCATAACTGCGGCGATTTCCGCTTGAGTAGGTTGCCGCTGCAAATCCTGAGCAAGTTTCTCGGTGCGCTTTACTATACGCTGGTTTAGTTCCTGCAGCCACGCGGGCTCCTTAATGATCTTGCCACGATCACGAAGGTAGTGTTTGATCTGTCCAATGACAAAGTGCGTTGCATACGTGGAGAACTTTACGTTCTTGGTGACGTCGTAGAGTTCAATCGCGGTTATCAGCCCGATGTACCCTTCCTGCGCAAGATCATCTGCTGGCTCGCCACTGGTAGCATATCGTCGGGCGATACTCTCGACCAGGGCGGTGAACTGTACTACGATGCGGTCACGATAGGCATTGTCCTTACTTGAACGATAGGACATCAGAAGCTGCAGGACATCCTCTTCTGAACGACGAGCGGGCACGGATGCCTTCTCCTCTGAGCCGTTTATCGGATTATGATAGCCTGTCGCCATATATTTCCTGTTCAGCAACACGTCGTTCCCATCGTACGCGAGCCGCTGATTCTATCCTTTGAATAAATTGACCGGCTAGTCCGGTAAAAATGAACGCTTTGATTATTGACCGATTTCACCGGTTCCTGTAGTTATACCAGCCCCTGAAAAGAATACGGTGATTTCGAGTTGAAGCTATTCGAGGAGGCGAAAGCGGTCATTAAGGGGGTCATTTTGAAGCTCTGCTACGCGAGCAAACTGCTCCGCGAAATCCATGTAACGGCGCGCCTGACGGTTATCCGGCTGCAGCTGTAGTACCTTGGCAAACTGAAACTTTGCCTGATCGTAATTTCCCGCGTCATATTCTTCAAGACCAAGATTATACTCATGCTGAATTGTCAATTCGTGAATCTTTTCGGATCGATCTTGTGTGGGCATTAACTGCTGAGCCGCCATAAAGTCGGCTAGTGCCCCCTGTAAGTCGTCACCTGCGAGCTTGTCATTTGCGTTGGCATCCGCTATACTCACCCGCGTCTGCAATATCGTCGCAAGGTGCTCTCGAGCGTCAACATTTTCGTCCCACATTTCTATAGCCTGAACAAGGAGCCGTTCGGCCGCATCTACATTGCTATCCAACTGGCCCACCGCTCGCGAGGTAAGTTCCATGGATGCGCTAAGAGTGTAAGACCTCTCGCGTTCTAGTAGCTCCACACAAAGCGGGTGAACCAGTCGCGCCTGCGCAACCAGTTCAATTGCAGCTTTTGCGTCGCCGCTTAAGGCAAGAGCGTCCGAACATTGTATTACTCCCTGCACTAACTTCATACGGGCAATTGCGAGGTGACTAGCTAGATGCACGTCCTGCCTATTATGCGTACACGCATCATAAAGTAACCTGCACGCCTCTATCCACTTTTCTTCCTGCAGCAGCGTAGCGGCCGTCCCCAGTACATCCTCCGGCAGCACCGCATAATCGGCGGCACTATGCACGGTAAGCGCATAGAACGAGACTACACCCGTCTTTTGTGACGTTGCAAGGGTGGTCCCGTTTGGACTGAATGCCACTCCTGTAGCTGCTTCAAGCATAGGAAACGTACCACACTGCAGTCCCTGGGAGTCCATCAGGTAGAGAGTAGTCACATTCTCGGGCCCTGTCACAACAGCGGCTGTAAGCCCGGACAACAGTGAATGCCGAGTGAAGGAGACGAAACCTGGAAGCCTCGCTTGCCAGCGCCTCGTTCCGAAAGCATCAATTGCACCAACTTCGCCCATTGCGGTGCCGTAAACCACCAGTTCCGCATCTGCGGTACAGTAAACTGCGGTAACTGGTTGCTCTGTGCGGAAGCGCCAAACGTCGCGTGCTGAGACATCCTGGCATGTGATGACGCCATTTTCTCCAGCGGCAACAACAGCCCGCCCGCCTGTCGCGGTAGCAACAACTCTGGGAACAAAATCGACGTCTTGCGCCCAAACGACACTTCCATCCAGGTTCACAAGGAATACTGTAAAATTCTCGCCTGCGAGGTCAGAATATGCCCCAGCAGCGCGCGATCCTGACACATCCATTTCAACGTCGACAGTTAGCAAAAACTTATTCTGGAACAGCCGCGCTTTTTTACCATTCTGAAATATGTAGAAGTCATCGCCGGTCATCCCTACGCATATGGTGGAGTTAAACGACGCCGAGAGTTTGTGTAGAGTCTCTACTGTAAGATCTGAAACACTCTTAATGCTCGCATCTGGCATTACAAACGACAGGTCATAAGTTCGCGGTTCCAGCGGCCTGGGCATTAGTAGGAGTAGGGAATTGTCATCACTCACACAGTATGTCGACAACCCATAGGCACCGCGAAATCGCCTCTCCCACAGCAGTCGGGTACTTACGAGCATTCAGTTATTCCCAGGCAAACCGCAGGATACGATGGTTATTCGAGTCGCTAACGTACACTTCACCCTTGGGACCAATTGCCACCCCCGACGGTTGGTTAAGAGGACCGAGTTTACTTGTGGGCGTCTCAACAATCGCTAGCGACTGCCCTTCGCTACTAAACACATGCAGCCTTCCAACCCCCTGCTCTGTAACGTAGATCCTTCCAAGCGAATCTACGGCAGTCTGTCGCGGGCCGTGGAGTTTGCGCAATTCCCCCAGTGCGCGTAAACGCTGCCCAAAAAAGGTGTACCGGGTAACATCGTTTGTGCTGCCATCTGTAACGTAGATGTTCTTTAACTTATCACAAGCGACTGAAATTGGCCGCACAATGCCCATTGAACGATCAAGTCCACCCATTACTATGCCGGTAGTTGCATCCACGCGCACTACCCGTTCTCCAATAGAGTCGGCAATCCAGAGGGCTCCTTCGCTGTCTAGAGCGACGCTACAGGGGCCGCGGCATACCTTCGTGATCTGATTGGCAGCACCGTTAGTTCTGAACACCAGAACCCGGTGGTTTCCCTGATCTGCAACATAGAACATCTGCCCTAAAGGATGAACGGTTACCGCGCTAGGCCCAAGCATCTCGTTTTTGCCGCTGCCGGCACTACCGAACACCTGTACGTCGCCGTTCATTAATATGCGCTGAACGCGATGATTGCCGGTATCTGAAACAAACAAGGTTCCGTCGTTGTCAACAGCCAGGCCAGTAGGTTCGTTGAACTGGCCAACGTCACTCCCCTTGCTGCCAATGACCTCAACCGCACGCAATCTTGTAAAACTGGTGCTGTCTGTGGTGACTTCCTGCTGCACATCCATTTTCGCCGCAGGCACCGGACCATCATCAAGTTCAAGGAAATCGAATCGATCACTCATTCGATGACGATTTCTGTTCCGGTGCTGGCATCGGCATACGCGACCGGTGACGCGGCAATTGCTGCGACCCGTCTGTTATTGACGGCCTTGGTAACCAGCAGCTTTTCGGTAATCGTCTGCATATCTTCCCCTGCTTCCGACGATGCCATACGCGCACGTGTATTCGCCCAGTCGCGAAGTTCTTCAATTCGCTCTCGCATCGTTACCGCTAACGGAACTGTGTGGGCAGCGGCAGCGATGAGCGATTCGGTATTCAGTTCGCTTGTCTCATCAAATGCGTCATAGAGTGCTTCAACCACCACGGCTTCGATTTCAGCACCGGAAAATCCTGGTGTCACTTCAGCAAGTCGCTCGAGATCAAAATCTTCAACTTTACGTTGCCTCTTTGCAAGGTGAATTGCGAAGATCTGTTTTCGCTCATCGCTGGATGGAAGGTCGATGAAAAATATTTCGTCGAAACGCCCCTTGCGAAGAAGTTCGGGCGGCAGCGTAGTGACATCGTTGGAGGTGGCAACGACGAAAGCGCTGACCGTTTTATCCTGCATCCACGTGAGAAAAGTACCGAAAACACGGCTGGTTGTTCCGCCATCACTAATGCCAGAGCTCTGCGTTCCTGCAAAACCCTTTTCTAATTCATCAAGCCACAGAATGCAGGGCGCCACAGATTCCGCTACTCTAATGGCTTTTCGCATATTTTCTTCAGATTGGCCAACAATTCCCCCAAATATACGCCCTACGTCCAAGCGCAGAAGTGGAAGGCGCCACAGCGATCCAATCGCCTTTGCCGACAGACTCTTACCGCATCCCTGAACTCCCAGTAATAGAACTCCGCGCGGTGCCGGAAGGCCAAATTCGCGTGCCCGCTCAGTAAAGGCTACGGTGCGCTTCTGCATCCAGTCCTTCAATAGGTCTAGACCACCAACGTCCTGGAGGCTCTCGCTAAAGGGGTAATATTCAAGAATGCCGGATTTCCGGATAATCTGCTCTTTTTCACTCAAGACTACGTCGACGTCGAAGCGATGTTTTTCGATGAGGCTCTTTGCAAATACGTTCTCGGCCTCCATTGCGGTTAGTCCCTGGGCCGCCTTAAGAACCTGGTCGCGTTCAAGCTCGGAAAGCTTGCAGTCTATTTGAGGTGTGTCTTTTACAGCCTGCATGACTTTTTCGAGAATACCGTCGAGGTCACCGTAATCTGGCAGGCCGTAGTCCACGACAGCAATATCTTTTTCCAGTTCGGCAGGTAGTTTCAGCATAGGTGCGAGAATGATTAATGACTTGTAGCAGGTTTTTAAAACGGACGTTAGGTCTCTTAGTCTGCGAGTAATCGTGACGTCCGATATGAATGCATGGTAGTCCTTCAGTACAAA
>JAJZFK010000206.1 GCA_021805405.1 bacterium | reverse complement strand
CGCCTGCATTTGATTCGCAATTTTGCCATCAAAGATTGTGGCAAGCCGTACCGTATCATGGCTACCCAACAGGTTGAACATAACGTTCGTGCAAGCCGCAGGTGCATTATTTCGAACTGTCCTCAACGAATTCCTGAATTGGGCTGGCAGGATGCTCTTATATGCAAAAAAGTTTAGCACCAACTGACGCCACGGATAGTTCATAACCGCATCAAACATATCACCCTGCAGCCAAGCGTGGGAATCGCCCCAGTTTTCTCCCATAATGTATGCGCCGGGATCGTGAGCACGGATATGCTTCCGAAATGCTACCCAATACCGTGGGTCTACCTGGTCCGATGCATCCAGGCGCCAGCCGTCAATGTGTGCATGCTCTATCCAGTACGTACCAACGTTAAGCATATACTTGCGTGTAGCCGGATTGTCTAGATCCAGCTTGGGAAGTGTGGGAACTCCAAACCATGACACATAGCTCTTTTCCCCGGGATGTACGCGCACTGGAAAATGCTTAATGTAGTAGTAGTGCACATACGGAGATTCGGCACCTTGCTTCTCAATGGACTTAAACCAGCGCGTGTTCACTCCTGTATGGTTGAAAACACCGTCCAGGATGACATGCCACCCAAATTTGTGCACTTTGCTAACGAGGTCAGCAAGCTCCTGGTTTGTTCCAAAGCGGGGGTCTACATGAAGATAGTCGCGCGTATCATATCCATGGTTACTATCGGCTGTAAAGATCGGATTGAAGTAGATTGCGTTGATCCCAAGGCCTTTAAGATAAGTCAGCTTTTCGTCTACTCCTGCTAGATCACCGCCCATTCGGTTAGTATGCGATGGTACTGTACCCCACGGTTTTACCCCAGGTCCGTCATTGGTTTGGTCTCCGTTCCAGAATCTGTCGGGAAAGATCTGGTAGAAGACGGATTCGCTGGTCCAGGCTGGTGGGCTAGGTAGCGGAAAACTGTTTGGGTCGACGGTAAACCACCGCACCGCTTGGCCGTTGTGATATGCGTGAGCACCCGTTCGATCATATAGAACTGTGGCAGGGCCGTCTTCCACCAGAAACGAATATTCTCGCGAGGTGCTACTTCCTGGAATTCTTGCGCGCCACCAATCGAATAATGCATCGCTGTCGTACTTATGCAGGTAGTACGAGACTCCCTCAGGCGTTATAACCACGCATCGCTGAACATCGTTAGCGCGCGTTTTCAGCCCGATCACCATATTCACTGCATCGTACCGCCAGAGGAACCGCCTGTCCTGAACATGTTCAATAGCGTTCGTTGTAATGATTCCATCGCCAACCTTGCCGGGCTTGCGGCTGAAATAGTCTGGTGCTACCACCAACCTGGAATTGATATTGTTGTTTCCGTCATCAACGCCTGGTGCATTTGGATCGGACAGCCAGGTATGGCCATTAACAACAAAGCGATATACATACACCCCTACTGGAATGCGGACTTTGGTAGACCAGTAAGCGCTGTTGGCAACCTTGTGTAACGGATACTCACCAGAATTCCAATCGTTAAACGTACCCGCGACGTAAACTTTTGCAGCATCCGCCGGTGGCGCAAAGCGGAAATGGACAATACTTGACGACTGCGCCCTCACAGTTCCAGGTGCGAGCCCAAGAATTGTAGCGGCACCCAGCAGGGCGAGTCGTTTGCGCCGACCGGTGGACAGTTTGTTCACGTTAAGGTTTTCCTGTAGTACTCTGCTTGGCCTGCAGCTGCTGGATTGCATGCTGTTTTGCTGCGGGAGGAATGCCGGGATTATTGTTAATATCCTGGATCTGCTGCTGAAGCGTTTTTTGCATTTCCACAGGAGGTGCAGGAGGCGGTGCCTGTTGACTACTGCACCCAGCTAAAGGCACCAACGCCATACCCACCAGCGCAGCAAACAGGTTCGCTGTAAATATCTTCATTTAATGTTGTCCTTTCAAGAAAAACCCGCACACCGAAGTTCGGCATGCGGGCATTCAATCAACGAAACGAAGTTTACTGAACGTTCTGGGCTGCCCAGGTAAAGCCCCATGCGTTCCATTCGTTATTCTTGCCGCTCCACTCCACGCCCTCAGGATAGAGTTTTGAGAACTGGAACCAGTGCGCATGGCCGTCCATGAAGACTACGTTGGAACCATTGCTGTGTCGACCGTCTGCAGGGCCACCCCAGAATGCAGCTCCTGGCCAAACAAAATTGGCTGGTGGGAAGTCGATGAGCATTACGCACTTTGCTGCGCTCGAGATATTCGGTGAGTCGAATGACTGACCTGCTTCGTATCCACCATATTTGCCTGTGCATCCGGTCTGCCAGTTGTATAGCGACCAGTTGGTAGCATAGTCCATCGGCGGATAGACATCATCGTAGTACTTGGCATCGCCAACCTGGGAGTGAGGCAACCCGACGCAGCCGTCGTCTGGCGGAAGCATATAGTCTGTGCCGTTGTCCCTCTGCTTGTGCTGCAGTGCACCCTCAGGAAACTGCGAATCTGGGCACTTAAAGATAGGATTGCTCTTGATGTAAGGCACCAGCTTTGCAGCTACCTGATAGGTCTCAGGAAAGCTACCGTAAACTGGCAGGAAGTTATCATAATCCTGAGCATACATCAGCTCTGCAAGGCCCATCTGCTTTTCGTTAGAAAGGCAGGATATAGCGCGAGCCTTCTCGCGAGCCTGGGCAAACACCGGGAAGAGAATAGCCGCCAGTATAGCAATAATTGCAATAACCACGAGCAGTTCGATCAGCGTAAAGCCGCTTCGCTTGTTCATAGTACACATATCTCCGCTAAATGTAGAAACTCTAAAGGCAGTTAGAAAGATTACCGCCGTTAGTCCAGATAAATCACAACATACCAACCGAAATTGCGCATAGATATTCGCGCATTGTTACCAGGCAGAATACGTATTCTTGCCGTGGCAAAAAACATCCTCACTACCCGACATTGCGCGTTGATAACCGCTCAATAAGCCGGCTCTCTACAATTCGTCTGTGATGTTCAACTGGCTGCTGTTCAATGAGATCAATCAACAAATTGGTGGCTTGCCGCGCAAGTTCACCTATGTTGATGCACACAGAACTCAACGGAGTATCCAGGTGCGAACAGAACGTTGAGTCGTTAAAACCTACAAACGCTATCTGTTCAGGAACCAAAACACCCTTACCACGGGCCAATCGTAATGCCCCCGCTGCAGTAAGGTCATCTACCGATATGACGGCATCAACTTCCGGAACATTCGCCAACAACCTGCGCATTGCAATCTGTCCGCCCTCACTAGAGAAGTCCCCGTGCACCACTAGTCGATTATCAAACTGAAGACCAGCCGCTAGTAGTGCGGCCTTATATCCAGCCTTGCGATCTTCCGAGACATTTACGCCTAGGGGACCACCGATGTAGGCAATGTTACGGTGCCCATCCGCCAGGAGCTTTTCAGCAACCATGCGGCCGGCTGCAACGTTGTCGTTATCTACAGAGAGTACTCGTGTGCCGTCGCCATAACGTCCTATCAGGACGAAAGGAAATCCACCGGCTACTAATCTGGCGATTCGCTCATCAAAATCCCGAGATTCCACAAGAATGAGCCCATCCACCCGCCTTGTACGAAGTAATTCCTCGTGAATAGTGCGTTGCGAACGCATTGTACGCGCCGTGTCCACACAGAGATGGTATCCACGCTCATTAGAAATCTGAAGAATTGCTACAACAAGCGGGCTAAAAAACGGATCCTGAGAAAGAGCATCTGGTGCACGGTGCACTACCAGCCCCAATGTTCCGCTGCGTTGTACACGAAGCGACTGGGCCTGAAAGTTTGGAGCGTAATCCTGCTCCTGAACGATTGCAAGTACGCGCTCTCTAGCCTCTTCGTTCACCCGAGGATCATTGTTAAGAACCCGAGAGACCGTGGCCTGTGACACACGCGATAACCGGGCGATTTCTCGCTGGGTAGGCATGAGATGCACGCTTCCTTTCACAACATTAAGCTAGGTGAGAATTCGTATTCTCGATTATGATTATAACGTGGTTGTCGTGAATTGTCAAGGCCCGTTGCAAATCTTTTTTCGTTAAACGCATTCTCATTACAATTGTGAATAACAAAACTAACTTGATTTCACTGAATTACATCGCTGCCATTTGATGAAGAGGACGCACCACCTGTAGATTTGAAGCGCCAGTGGAGATTTGGGCCATCGCCGAATCGCGCACTAGTGGTATCACTTAATCGCAATGATTTTGCATGCCCATCCACAAATACGGTATCCAGTGTCGCACGCAAATCAAACTCAGAGTAGTGAACAGGTGCGTGAAAATCCCACTGCTCCCATATCATCGCCATCCCGGCGGCATCCTGAATTCCACTGGTGCGCCCGCCTGCAGCAAGGTACATCTTTAGTTCAAACGACGTAAAAGGACGCGCATTACGGTCGGTATCCGCCGGGCAAAAGAAGACGGAGTTTCGCCCCTCTCCTTTACGAAGTTCACGTGTAACGTAGGGGCGGGTTAGAAGAGCCCAGTTAACCTGTCCCGAAGAATCATGTGTACCGCGACAGAAATGTGAGTGCCAGTAGACCTGGTTGGATGGATGCTGCCTATCACGAGCATCAACCATATATCCCGGGTAACCGCCATCGAAGTCTTGCGAATACATCGTAAGTGCAAGGCCAAGTTGGTGCATGTTGTCAATGCACACAGATTGAAGTGCCTTATGACGTTCTGATCGAATTACCGGCACCAACAACCCGGCCAATATAGCTATAATGGCTAGGACAACCAGCATCTCCACCAGTGTAAATGCTGTGGATCTAGTTTGCCGTTTCAAGCCACCTTCTCCTCGCACCGAGTTCCGGCCGCATTGTCGTTCATACATTGGCACGGATTATATTATCTACTCGCATATAATGAGTTTATCACAGGTTCGGCTATCTTGCTATATAATCTGGTGAACTATGGTTAATTCGGCTGTTGCGCAGCATCAAAGTAGTACCGCAAAGTTGGTTCAAGCCCAGCTTCAAGATTAAATCTTGCCGTGAAGCCCAACAATTCTGCTGCCCGACTGGTGTCTGCCCCGGAGTGGCGTATATCACCCGCCCTTGCATTCTCATGTTTTGCATCAATTTTTCGCCCGCTTAGCTTGTATAGCGCCTCTAATAGTTCTATGAGTGACACTGATGTGCCGCTTCCGATATTGAATACGGTGCCAGCTGCCGAAGAAGGTGCATCAAAACCTGCAGTGATGTTTGCAAGCGCAACGTCCTCCACATAACAGAAGTCACGGGTTTGCCCACCGTCACCATAAACTGTAGGAGCCGTGTTACCTGCTAGGCAGGTTATAAACCGTGGAACCACGGCTGCATAGTGGCTATTTGGATTTTGGCCCGGGCCGTAAACATTGAAATACCGCAGGGCAATTGCCTCTACACCAAAGTTTTTCGTGAAGATGCGGCAGTAGTGTTCACCACAGAGCTTTTGAAGGCCGTAGGGAGATTCTGGCATCGGCAACATCTGCTCGGTTACTGGTGTGGCTGCTGCATTGCCATACACGGCGGCAGATGACGAGAGCACAAACCTGCGCACTGCACTGTCCCTACACGCAATAAGCATGTTAAGAGTACCCATTGTGTTAATCTGTTCTGTTCCAACAGGGTCCTCAAGCGATTCCGGCACGGAAATTGCAGCGGCCATATGAAATACGCAGTCCATACCCTTGCAGGCGCTAATGCAGGTGCCCATGTCGCGAATGTCGCCTTCAATAAGTGTAACGTTCGCTCCAAACCGGGCGAGCCGAAGGGCATCGCCAGTTGAGAGGTTATCTAGAACCGTAACACGAACACCTCGCGATACTAATTGTGAAACCAGGTGCGAGCCGATAAACCCTGCTCCACCTGTTACTAGCGCATTTGGCATGGACGTTGTGTTTCTCCAGTCGGTTGCATCGTCAAATAATTGCGGGTATCGAGCATAATGATTATGGCCTATAATCACCTTTCGATTTACCTCATAACAAGCAAACATTACCCATTTGTGACAGAGTTAACCATAGCAATGTTGCATAACTAACACCTGGGGTATGCAAGCCGCCGGTATTCTATACGGTATGGACGCGTTGATATGCGATTTGCCGCGCATATGACACTACTGCTTCAGCATTGATCGATTTTGGTCGTTGCAGTGTGGTTACGTTCAGCGAGTCACTTTAATTGGAGGACATTCTTTCTTGGATCACGCTACGCTTGAGTTTCTCAAGACCATGGTCAACACACCTGGTCCCTCTGGTTATGAACAGCAGGTACAGGCTGTCTTTCGACGTCAGGTTCAAAGATTTACTGAAGAGGTAACTACCGATGTGCTTGGAAACGTTGTTGCGGTTTTAAACGAATCGAATCCTCTTCGCGTTATGCTAGCGGGACATGCAGATGAAATTGGCTTTCAAATTCGCTACATCGCCGATGATGGCAGCCTCTATTTCGGGCAGATTGGCGGCCACGATGCCGTCGTTGCGGTGGGGCAGCGTGTAAATGTTCACACCGCCAATGGGCCGGTTCCTGGTGTACTCGGCCGCAAAGCTATTCACCTGCTCGAGGCTGGTGAGCGCGATAAGGTACCGCGCACAGACGAACTGTGGATCGACATTGGTGCCGCTAACGCTGATGAAGCGAAGAAATTGGTCACCATTGGTGACTGTGTTACATATGCACCAGAATTTCAGATGCTGCTGGGAACAAGAGCCACCGCGCGCAGTTTCGACAACAAGATGGGCTGTGTGGTGATAGCTGAAGCGTTAAGGCTGCTGAAGGAACGTGATGTGAAGTGTGGGGTATTTGCAGTAGCGAATGTGCAGGAGGAGATTGGACTACGCGGTGCACGCACTGCGGCGCACGCCATTGAACCCACTGTAGGAATTGCCACGGACGTTTGTCATGCCATGGACTTTCCAGGTGCCGATAAGAAGAAAGTTGGTGACATCAAACTTGGTGCCGGCCCGGTTATAGCCCGTGGTGCGAATATCAACCCACGCGTCTTCGACCTTCTGGTCACCACGGCGAGGAAACTGGAAATACCTTTCCAGATTGAGGCGGTACCGGGTGGCACCGGTACAGACGCCAACGCCATGCAGATTTCTCGTAGTGGAATGGCAACCGGCCTTATATCGGTTCCACTTCGTTATATGCATACACCGTGCGAGGTTATGGACCTTGATGACATTGATAACGCTGCCCTGCTTATGGCAGGATTTGTAGAGGCTGTAACGCCTGATATTAATTGGGTGCCGTAGCCGCATAAGCGGTTTGCGCGGCGATATATACTTCGCGCGCAGAAACACCGTACAACTCCGCTGCAGCACGTACATCCTCGTATTCTGGTGCAGCGGTAGTTTCTCGGTTCTTCCATGTTCCTGTCTTTATGCGAATATCCCCGTACAACGTTTTAACCGTAACCCAGCTGCGGTTCAGAACGAACCTTTCGGCACCCACCACCCTCACGCCCAGAGTAGTACTGTTTCTGAATATAATTCCGGCCGCACTTTCACTTTGGCGCGGTGGCACCAACACTGTCAGCAAAAACCCAGGTCGCTGTTTCTTCATGAGTATAGCCGTATAAAAAACGTCCAGCGCCCCAGCATCGAACAACCGCTTGCTAAGCAGTTCACAGAATTGCGGATTCATATCGTCGATATTGGCCTGCAAAATGTCAACCACTGTGGGGGTCTCATTAGTGTCGCAGTGAGGAGCATCGTGCGCGTGCGGAATTCCGCGCAAAACGGACACTGCATGCGGAAGAAGTGGCGCTATCAGATTGATACCATCCTGCACACCGCCTGTAGAACCGGGAAGGTTGATGATAAGAGTGCTACCACGCGTACCTGCAACCCCACGAGATAGAACTGCATTCTCTGTTTTGCGATACGAATGCCACCTCATAAGCTCCGCAATGCCGGGCACCTCACGCTCAATAACTGCAAGCGTAGCCTCAGGTGTAATGTCCCTCGCGGCCAACCCCGTTCCGCCGGTTGTCACAACCAGCGACACATCCTCATGGCATGCCTTTAGAATGGCTGAGGCAATCTGTTCCTTCTCATCGGCTACTACAACGGCCTCACCTACCGTCCATCCCTGGGCTCGTAGTAGTGCGCGAGCCAACGGGCCAGATCGATCCTCCGCCTCGCCTCTACTGCACCTATC
>JAJZFK010000537.1 GCA_021805405.1 bacterium | reverse complement strand
CTCGAGCTATATGAATGTTATGAGGAAAATATACAAAACGCGGTACCCAGTTTAGACGATTCCACACAAGCGGCTTATTATCACGGTAACTATCACGTACTGGTTTAATAAGAGGGCTATCCGTCCAAATTTGCGAATGACAAGACATACATACCTGAGTGGAAGGAATACCCGGGTTGCCAGACTTTTCTACGCCCGTGTGGCAGTATCTGCAGTCGATACCTAGTTCGGTTGCGTGATGCTCATGACTGAAAGGTACAGGCTGAGCGATGGGTACACCAACATTTGTATTGTATGGTGAACGGGTAATTGCACTGCCAATGATGAGGGTGAATATTGGTCCTACAACACCACAAAACATCACAACTCGAGCAATTGTATTACTTACCGGGCTAAAGACTTGGGCCATCTGCAAGCTCCAGGGCGCCAGGGGCGACCTTCCGTTGGGAACGGAAACTGCCTCACGCAGGGGGCGGAGTACAGCTTGTGTAATTTTTCACGATGCCACCCATACATCAGTATCTACTGATGTATAATCAGTATACTCTTCCGCTGAAACCGTGTCAAGCAAAACTGCTTTCACGGTGGTGCGCTTTAGAGAAGATACGGAACAATGATAGCGGCGATATAAGCAGGAGGCATTTCTGCTCCCTAGTTAGGTTTTAAGTATAGCACATGCCGTAGTTGTGTGCAACAGTTTTTACCTGGTTCCACTTACTCTTGCATGCTCTAGATCAAAAATCGCCCGTAATATTGTCGGGTCAGTATCCTTATTTCTTTTGTTTATTCCTGCGGTTCCGTTGTTGAAAACCTTCACGCGGGTAAGGGTGCCGCCATGTGCTGGCTGGTCGAAAGTAGTGCACGGTGGTTTTCCCAATAGACTTCGCAGCCAATGGGCACACTAGAGTAATTAAGATGCCGTAGAACCGATGCGTCAAAATCACGTCCAACCTGCACAATCACTGGCTGCTCATACCTTGCTCCTGGCCTTGTCTCCCAAATAAAAACCCTCTCACTATGTGTTTGAGGGCTACGAACAGATATGCCATGGGGCAGCGCCATCTGTATCGCACCGTACTCATCGCGCTCACCCTGGTTTTCAATACTGACCAGCAATTCTACGTGATTACCAGGCTCGGCGTCACGAAGCGCTTCGCTTTTCAGGGTCATAAACAGATGGCGCGAACCACCCTGCAATATCCATTCAGCGTTAGGCAGTGATGGTGCCAAGCCATCGCTCTCAGATTGGCACGACCCACCCGTAAGTGTGAGCCTTAGGCGATCGTCGGAGATGTAGCCCTTCCACTGCAACGTCCACTCGCGCTCCACATTGGCAGCAGGGTCGCACCAGTACGCTGCCAGCGGGTGTGCGTTTATAAAATCGTTCACCAGCGGATAGTCGAGAAACTTCACCATGCGCAGCATTTTGCCATAGGCAGTCGGTACAAATCCGAGGGAATGGTAGAGCCGGTGAGCGTTTACGTTATCTGTTTCAGTTTGCAGATAGATCGCCGAAAATCCCCGCCGCCCTGCTGCCTCAAAACAGGCATGCATCAGTTGCTGACCAATACCGCGCCTTCGGTAGTCCGGCCGCACTGCCAGGTCAACCATCTGCGCAAACGGTGGATAGTAAGCCTCAAGACCTACGCGGCCCGCTATAACGCCATCGACCTCAGCCACAAACTCACAAAAATAGTGGTTGTCTAGCCAATCGTCATCGGCTAACGGCCATGTGCGATGCCGTGTAGGCGCGGACTCCCAACCTACCGACCATCGAACGAAATCTGTCCTGTGTCGGTCCTCTTCTCCAGCTACACGTATCACAACTCTGCGGGAACTATCTTCGCGTCTCATAGTATTCAGTGTCCTTCGGTGGAATTCGCCATCTGAATAAAACTGCGGTACCGGCGTTGCGAGATTAAGCCAGCTTCAACGGCTTCTTTTACTCTGCAGTCTGGCTCCGTTTCGTGCCTACAATTTGCGAATCGACACGGCTTTAGTAGCGCTCTACCAATCTCAACAAAGCATTGTGCCAAACCATACCTATCGAGTTCTGCAGTGTCAATCTGTCGCAAACCAGGAGTGTCGGCTACCCATCCTCCACCAGAGAGTGGAAATAAGCGGCGCGCTGTTGTGGTATGCCTACCCTTCCACGTCACGGTTCCAACATCCCCCACAGCCTGTTGCAGACCCGGTTGAAGCACGTTAAGAAGGCTGCTCTTGCCCACGCCAGACGGCCCGGTGAATGCAGAGATTTTGTCGTGGAGCTCGTCGTGAAGCTGCGTGAGCCCTATACCGTCGTGGGCACTCGTAGCAATAACGGTAATGCCAAGATCAACGAATTCCTGAAAGGCTGCACGGAACTCCTCATGAGAGACAAGGTCGCGCTTGTTGGCCACAATCACTGGCCGCAGTAGATTAGCCTCTGCGGCGACCAGCCAGTGGTCTATCAACCATAAATCGGGCGACGGATTGTTACAGGCAAAGACAATGATAACCTGGTCCAGGTTACTTACCATGGTCTGCTCCTGACCACGGAAACCAGATCGAACAAACCTGGAGTCTCGTGGCAGCACCTCTTCAATCATACCTTTACCATCATCATTGGTTGTAAACTGCACCCGGTCGCCCACAGAAACGGTGTCCGTTGTCCGTGGTCGCCGTGCCCGGGTTACACGCGATGGCAGGCTCGTACTAGTCGACATGTCGAAGGTTTTCTTAAGGTTTCCACGAAGGCTACAAGGCACTGTGTTGACCGAATCCAGATCATCAAGGGGCTGCACGATGTAGTTTCCAGCCGAAGCCTGAAGCACGATCCCCCGCTTGACATCGGGTTGATTGCAGTTGTCTGCAGGTGTTACTCCGCGGCCAGATGTCATAGGCCACAACCCGTGACGCATGGTAAAACTTTTGAGGTGATCAAAGAATAACCTTTTTGATAGACGGACGTGACCAGAGTTGCGGGATTCTAAAATGGAAGGCACGGTCGGGGCAGTGAGGAGGTAGATTAACCTGAACGATGCAGTTATGAGCATCGTTCAGGTTAAAGGAGCTACTGGTGGGAGTAGCCAGCATTAGGTTTAACGTCTCGGGCGGAAGCGCGCGCGCGGCACGCCCTCTTCTTCTTCAACCTCGGCCTCGGGTCGAGGAGTGGGTGCCTGAGGGGCGCTTCCGCGCGACCTGTCGCGGTCTCTATCACCGCCGCGATCACGATCACCTCTATCCCTATCGCCCCCACGATCACGGTCACGCCCCCCACGCCCGCCGCGGTCTTCGTGGCGAACGCTGCTAGGATCAAACGGTTGGTCGAGATTTATGGCTGAGAGATTAACTCTTCCCTGGCCATCCACTTCAATGACGCGAACCTGCAGTTCGGAGCCAACTTTCACCACGTCATCTGGACGGCGAGGTGCTGGCGAAGCGAGGTTGCTGGTATGAACGAGACCCTCCTTGCCGGGCAGGATCTCTACAAATGCTCCAATACCCATCAAGCGGGTGACGGTGCCCTTGTAAATGGTGCCAGGCAGAATATCGCTCACCATACCCATGATGATACCAGCAGCCTTTTGGCCGCCATCCTGGGTTGTACTGGAAATGTATATCTTTCCATCCTGCTGAATGTCGATTTGGGCACCAGTTTCGGCTGTAATCTTTTTGATCATCTTGCCGCCTGGTCCAATCACCTCACCAATGCGCTCGGGGTTAATCTCGATAGTGATAACCGCAGGAGCGTACTGGCTAAGGCCCTCGCGTGGTGCCGACAGCGCTTCATTGATCTTGCCAAGAATGTGCATTCTTCCAGCCTTGGCCTGTTCCAATGCGGATACCATAACCTCTCGAGGAAGTCCTCTAATTTTGCAGTCCAGCTGAATTGCGGTGATACCATCTGCGGTACCAGCAACTTTAAAATCCATATCACCTGAAAAGTCTTCCATGCCCTGAATGTCTGAAAGCACCTTGTACTGCCCGTCCAGAGTCATTAAACCCATGGCGATACCCGCAACCGGGGCGCTAATCTTGACACCAGCATCCATAAGTGCGAGCGTTGACCCGCAAACCGACGCCATAGATGTCGACCCGTTGCTCTCTAGTACCTCGCTCTGCAGCAACAGCGAATAAGGAAACGCATCCACCTCGGGAAGAACCGGCACGAGTGCTCGCTCTGCCAGGGCACCGTGACCAATTTCGCGTCGTCCAGCGCTGCGAAGCGGCCTCACTTCACCAACGGAGAACGGCGGGAAGTTGTAGAAGTGCATATAGCGCTTCTTGATCTCTTCTTCCAGGTTGTCTACCAGTTCACCTTCGCCAACAGTGCCAAGGGTAAGTGCTGTAAGCACCTGTGTTTGCCCGCGTGTAAACAGGCCCGTACCGTGAACACGTGGAAGTACACCAACCTCGCAGGTGATAGGTCTAATCTCGTCCGGCTTCCTGCCATCAGGACGCACGTTGTCGTGAACAATGATGTGCCGTATCTGCTTCTTGACTGCCTTCTCCGCACAATCGGCAATCTCGCCTGCCTTATCGGCAAACTGGGGAGTAAACCGTGTCACGATTTCGCGCTTAAGGTCGTCAATTGCTGACTCCCGCGCAGCCTTGTCGGGATTCTGAATGGTGGCGCGTATTTCTTCGCCCATCTGGGTCTGAATCGCTTCGAGTATCTCTTGGTCTGGGAGGTGAAGATGAACTTCTGACTTTGCCACGTTGACAAGCCGCGCAAGCTCATCCTGCATGTCGCATTGTTCGCAAATCACCTTGTGCGCAACATCAATAGCGTCCATCAAAGTGGTTTCCGAAATAAACTTAGCGCCCGCTTCAATCATCAAAACTGCATCGCGAGTGCCTGCTACAATAAGGTCTAGATCAGATTCTTCGGTCTGTGCGAACGACGGATTTACTATAAACTCGCCTTCAAGGCGTGCAACGCGCACAGCGCCGATTGGGCCCATGAATGGAATATTGGAAACCGTGAGTGCTGCAGAGGCAGCAAGCATGGCGAGAACATCCGTTCGCTGATCGGTGTCTGCACTAAGGGGCATCGCGATCACCTGTACATCATTACGCATACCATCAGGGAAGAGCGGGCGCAATGGACGGTCGATCAAGCGAGAAGTTAAAACCGACTTTTCGGCAGGTCGTCCACCGCGCTTAACATAGCCGCCGGGGATTCTGCCTACAGCATATTTTCGCTCCTCGTAATCGCACGTGAGCGGAAAGAAATCGATACCAAGACGGGCTTCGCGGCTCATAGTAGCGGTCGCCTGGACCACCGTGTCACCGCAATAGAGCCAGACCGCACCACCGGCCTGCCTGGCTACCCGCCCGGTTTCCAGCCGTATGGTCTTACCGGCTATCTCTCGGGTTACTGATTGGGTCAAGTTAATCTCCTGAAAAAACTACAAATGTTTGGATACATGATACTACCGGTAAAAGTACCAGCAGAAACTGAATATTACTGGCGCATTAGCGCAGAGAGGGTTGGCGGCAAGTGAGGAACGCCGCAGCCCGCGGACGACCGCGATGCCCGGTGATTAGGGGTCAGGGTAAATCAAGACTACCAGCGTAGGGTCGATTGACTTACCCTGAACCCTGTGCATCCGACATCCTGCCAGAAGCGGCCATTCTAAAACGTTGGTGCCGGGCAAAATTTGCCCGGCACGCGTAGACTAGCAGGAATTAAATTTTGCTGCGGATACCGAGCCGCGTAACCAGGGCACGATATCTTTCAATGTCTCTTTTACTCAGGTAAGCCAGTAGACGTTTGCGCCTGCCGACCATCATGTACAAGCCACGTCGCGAATGATGATCGTGCTTATGCTCTCGCAGGTGCTCTGTTAACTGGGATATTTGGGCGCTCAAAAGCGCAACCTGTACCTCAGGTGAACCTGTATCACCTTCGTGGGTAGCACTTTCAGCTACTACGGTTCTTATTCTCTCTCGGGTCAGGGCCACAGAAGCAGAGACCTCCTTCACTCTTATGTGCGTAATTCTAGCACAGTTCATCCATAAAGTCAAATATTACTAAAACTATAGGATGAAAACCCGCTAGACCATCTGGAATACGACCTTGCCACACAATCCATCCCGCATCAGCGCCATTCCATGTTCAAACTCGCTCATCGGCAGAATATGCGTAACAGCGGGGCTTATATCCAGCCGACCAGATGCCAGCAGCGTACTCATGGTATCCCATGTTTCGTACAATCTGCGGCCTACAATGCACTTGATCGTGAGGCCCTTGAAAATCATATCTTCAGCCATGTTGAGCTGTACTGGGCCAGACGGTATACCCATGAGCGATACCCGACCGCCCATACGGCATATCCTCATTGCCTGCTGAATGGCGGAAGGTGCACCCGACATCTCTAGAACGACATCTACTCCACCATTGGTAAGCTTGAGAATCTGTTGTTCAGCATCGGCAGCCGTTGCATCTACAACGGCATCTGCCCCCAATTTGCTCGCAAGTTGCAGCCGATATTCACGCGTGTCACTGGCAATTACAAGGGAAGCACCTGCGGCACGCGCAACCGCTACTGCAAACATGCCAATGGGACCACAGCCTAGCACCGCAACAGAGGAGCCAACAATGTCACCCGCAAGCGTTGCATGCACCGCATTACCAAGCGGGTCCTGGATGCAAGCAAGGTGCGGTGGAACCGACCTTTCGTTGCGCCAGACGCTGCGCTCCGGTACAACCACATAGGGAGCAAAGCAGCCATCTACATCTACGCCTAGAATGCGTGTGTTGGTGCAGACGTGGTAGTTGTTTCTAAGGCACTGCGGACAGTTGCCGCATACCCAATGGCTTTCACCGCTCACATAGTCACCCACCTTAACGCGGGTAACATCCTTGCCAACCTGCACTATTTCGCCCGCAAATTCGTGCCCCATTATCCTCGGGGGTTTCACACGATTGGCCGACCAATGGTCCCATGAATAGATGTGGTAATCTGTGCCGCAAATGGAGGTAGCAGCCACCTTAACCAGAACCTGATCTGGCCTGGTAATTGTGGGTTCTGGTACATCTACGAGAGTAGCCCCAGGTGCACTGTCTAACTTTGCAATCGCCTTCATTCCTCTGCCCTTCTTTTAAGAACGTTCAGCAGCCGCTTCCAGGGTCCGGTCGCGGATTTGTCCGGGTTGTCTTCATTGTTCTCAACAACCCAATCGGCTCGTTCTTCCGTCATCTCTTCAACCTCAGCAAGGCGAGGATAACAGTAGAACACTATGATCTTTATGGATGCTGCTACAGGGGTAGCGAGCAGCATTCCCCAAACACCAAACAGGGTAGCACCTGCCGCCAGCGAAAATATGGAGACGACAGGATGCAGACCTACAGAACCACCCACAATACGTGGATATACAATGTTATCGAATACCACGTTGGCAAGCGAAATACAGCTTGCAACAACCAGTACAGAGTACCCCAGGGAATGAGCAGGCACTGAGAAGCCGAGAAATGAGCTATGGGGGTTGAGATACGCAATGGCTCCTGCACTTGCCGCCGTAATAAGGTTTCCAACGTAGGGTACAGCGTAGAATAGCCCCGCTAAAAGCCCCAGGAAAACTGCGTATTGTACATCCAGAACCTCAAACAGGCAGAAAGCAATGAGGGAGTAAAGCATGCATATCTTGGTTAGCCCACGAAGATACGCGGTAAATACATCAAGAATATCATAACTTAACCGGTCAATCTGAGCACGTTTGGTTTTGGGGAACAGGGCAATAATGCGCGCGCGAATGTCGGGGTAGTCGCGCATAAGGAAGAATCCTGCAACCGGAATAATAACTAACCACAGGAAGTGTGCGACTCCCCAGTTAGCGGTGGACCTTAACCCGTTCAGAAACACGTCGATGGCATGTTGTACCGGGCCAGATCGATCGTTAATCACCTGGTTTATATTGGTCTGCTTCACACCCATCATTACAAGCAAGTGCTTATGTAGCAGCATATAGTGATTAGCTGAAGCCTGAATACCACTATAATAACTTCCCAGGTTTGTGCTTATTTCCTGCACCTGTGAAACTGCAAGTGGAACAATCACGATTCCGCTTGTTACGATGAATGCAATGGCCAACAGGTAGAAAACAACTATTCCCTGTGTACGTGTTTTAAGCCACGACCCATGCTTTTCAAGATGTCGTAAGGAAGGATCAACAAGAGCAGCCAGGAAGAACGCAATGATAAACGGTGGAAGAATGGATTGAACGTACCACAAAAATCCTAGTAAAAGGGTTACAGAT
>JAJZFK010000042.1 GCA_021805405.1 bacterium | reverse complement strand
CGATCTCATAGCACGGTCTCTCACTTGCTGAGCAGTGGTGGTGTCGCCGTACTCCAGCAACATTTTCATTCGCGCTTCAGATAGTGGATGAGGTAGGCGTTTGGCCCGTTTGCGGCTAGGCACAGTTGCCATGAAATCGTCGGTACGCACTTCAGCAGTCTGCAGATATCGAGCAAAGGAATGAAGGGCCGCCAGCTTACGGGCAATAGAAGCCTCACTAAGGCCCTCTGTAACCAAGCCTGAAACGAACGCTTCTGCGTGCTGCCGGGTTAGGCTGCTGCCATCGGTAATGCCCATGGTAGTAACGAGTTTTTGCATTTGCGTCAAATCAATACGATAGCTATAAATGGTGTTTAGGGCATGTCCGCGTTCTGTGAGCTCGTAATCTAGAAAAGACGCAATCTGTGTGAATAGTGCATTCATGCTTGCTCCTCTCGGTAAAGCCACTCTACGGGCATCCGATCTACGGTATAGATGGTACCACCACAGAAGCTTAGACCCCTGAACTACGGCATCTATACCCAACCGCTCCTCGTTAACGACTGCCAAGTTTTATCATAAACTTTGGATTACAAGAGGCCAGAAGAATCAAGTCGAAGTGTCAGGTAATTAGAATCAATCTAGATACCCATAATACCCATATATGCGCAGAATTACGGCGAGGGACGTGTCCCTGCGCTCAGCTTGACACTCAACCAAGATTTTTAATAACAGGGGTAGCTCACTGCTATCTGGAGATTGAAATGTACAAACTTGTAAAGCGCGGCCTGGCGGCTTCGCTACTGGCCATGGCGTTTGCATCGGGCCAGGCATCGGCGACGCAGCCAAACGCACCGAATGACCCGGCGGTGCCGCTACACATATTTAGCGGCTTAAACGGCATAACCAACACGGATGGAGCCTATCCACTGCAGCTAGCGCCAGGGCCAAATGGCACTTTCTACGGTGTTACAGATTCTGGCGGTAAGTACGGCCAGGGCACGATTTATCAGGTGTTTCCATGGGGAGATATCACCACGATTGCCTCGTACCCATTTCAAGCGCACGATAATCAGCATGATGCAGTTCCCGTGACCTATGATCCTAAAAACGGCTACCTGTATGGCGTTACCATGGTGAACGGGCAATATGGTTATGGAACTATCTACCAGGTAACCCCTACGGGTGTGTTTTCGGTTCTGCACAGCTTCACGGCTAACGATGGTGCATATCCTGTTTCCAGCATGATAGTTGGCGCAAACGGTGACTTGTACGGCACGACCGCGCTTGGAGGAAGCGGATACGGCGTGTTGTATGAGGCATCTCCTACCACTGGTAACGTAACCGTGCTTCACTACTTTAATGGTAATCCAGACGGGGCAAATGCCGAGAGCCCAGTGTTGGAGGACGTGGCTGGGAACATATATGGCACCACCTCATATATTGGCGCGCACAACAGTGGAACGCTGTGGGAGTACTCGCCTTCAACTAACTGGTTTACACTTCTCCACAGTTTTGGAGCAACCAAGGCCGATGGCACAGTTCCAAAGGGGAGACTAGTTTTTGGCCCGGATGGAAACATTTACGGCGTCACTGCCCTAGGTGGGTTGGGAAGCGCCGGGACAATTTACTCCTACAATCCGGTAACCAGCGCATATACCGTTGCCTACACGTTTGGCTCCGAGCTTCTGGAGGCATCAGAGCCGGAAGAAGGGCTTGCGATGGGGCCAGGGAATGTGTTGTACGGCACCGGCCAGATTGGTGGACTAGCGGGATACGGTTCTGTATTTCGCTTCGATCCTGCCACGGGTGTGCTAGATAATATCCACAGTTTCAATGGCACAGACGCATCCCTTTCGCGGTCCGGTGTGGTGGTTGGTCCGGACAAAAACCTATACGGTACGGGCTTTAGTGGTGGTAATGGATATGGTACCGTATGGCGGGTGGGTCCACGTGCCGGCTATCTCAGCCCCAATCAGGTGGCGATCAACAATAGCGGTAATGGCAGCTTTACGTTCTCCTTTTATGGTTCCGGTTTTGCGAGCAACGCAGTAGTTGATTGGAATGGCGTGCCTTTAACCACTGTGTGGCGGAGCCCGTATCAGCTTGATGCTACCGTAAGCGTAGCGTCGCTGCAAACCAAGCAGAGTGAAAGAATCACGGTTTTCGATCCCAACCTGCCCAATAGCAGCGGTGCATTAGTGATGCTGGTAGGCTATTCCAGGGTGCAGGTGGCATCGCAGATTGCGACCACCAGCTCACCCACGCCTGGTACAGTTGCAGTGCAGATAGTCGTTTCCAATACTGGAACGGCTAATGCAACCGGGGTGTCAGTTAATTCCGCGATGCTCAGCGTTGGTGGAATGCTGTTGAAACCTCAATCCACGGCACCTGTTTCCATCGGCACACTCACACCAGGGCAAACCGTCAACATCACCGAGCTCTACAGCTACGCCGGTGCTGCAGGGGCGCGAGGAGTTGAGATTGTGCGAGGAACGGCCAACGGCGCAGCGTTCGCTAGCGCCTCAGTATTGAGCGTACCGTAAACCTATGGGGACCTGTTACGCCGTAAGTACTTGAACGGCGGTAGCAGGTCCCCTTTTCGCTTTCAACGGCCAGTTGGCTAGGTGTTGATACAGCTCTTCACCACGTGGTCAATCAGGTTATCAGTGGTTATGTTGTCCGCCATTCCCTCAAAGTTAAGTAGAATACGGTGCCTAAGCACTGCGTTAGCCGAGACCACGATATCCTCCCTCGCCGCATTATATCTTCCTTGTGCCAGAGCGCGTACTTTGGCTGAGGAAACCATTGCCTGAGCCGCTCTGGGGCTTGCGCCGCATCGCACAAACCGCTTAATTTCCTCTGGTGCGGTTTCCTCATCCGGATGGGTGGCCATGGTGAGCCTGATGGCTAGCTCTCTAACTTCGGGCGAGGCAGGTACCAACTTTGCAAGGTCACGCATCACTAGGATTTCTGCACCATCTAAAACCGATTTGGCAACCAGCTGCTCTCCACCAGTTGTACGGTTCAAAATCTCGTCCATTTCATGAAACGTCGGGCGCACTACCATGAGCTTGAACATGAACCTGTCTAGCTGCGCTTCGGGCAGCGGATATGTACCTTCCTGTTCGATGGGATTTTGAGTGGCCATAACAAAAAACGGGGACGGCAGCAGGTGCGTTTCGCCCGAAACTGTTACCGATTTCTCCTGCATTGCCTCCAGCATTGCGCTCTGCGTTTTGGGCGTGGCACGGTTTACCTCATCGGCGAGCACAAGTCCTGCAAAAATTGGACCAGGTTGAAATCGAAAGGATCTGCGTCCATTCTCGGTTTGCTCTATGAGCGTGGTACCAGTAATATCCGCAGGCATAAGGTCCGGCGTGAACTGTATGCGAGCGAATTTCAGGCCCACAGCATCTGCCAAAGTGCGCACCATGAGCGTTTTACCCAGGCCGGGTACGCCCTCTAACAGTACGTGGCCACCAGCCAACATTGCGATTATTACAGGTTCTATCACCTCATTTTGGCCCACAATCACTTTTTTAACCTCGTTGTACAGGAGATTAAACGACCGCTGAAATTCTAAGACCTCTGTCTTGATGTCGATCAAACCTGGCTCCTTTGTGCCGCGCAGTTCTATTTGTGCTGCAGCAGCGAAAAGTAGTTTCGTACCTGTGCCCGCATGGAAGGAGGAACGTCGTGCTGGCGAAGTGCTGACTCCGCGCTAGACATCGTGGCAGGGTCTATGCGATAGAGTGGCGACGGTGCGAGCCTGGCACCAGGAGCCTCGCGTTGAACCTCGGTGATCTGCCCTGCGTTCGATGTGGCGCTACCTCCAACCCGCGCATTTGCCGTGCGCTTACCTGCAGTGGCGCCAACGTGCCCCGCGTCGTGCGCTCTCGGGGCTACGCCCGTGGTTAGTGTTTGTTTTGGAGAGCTTGAAGTTGGAAGCTCGTGCGCCACACTGTGATCGGGCATCGAGGCGCGCATCCACTTCTTAATTTGACCACCACGAGTGTAACCTACTCCGCCCTTTGGCGTGTGGCCGGGGGTAGTACCTTGCGCATAGCCGTGATCTATCTGTTGTTGTGCGGTTTGAAGATCTTTTAGCCCGGATTGTGCAGCCATTGAACTTGCAGTGCGGCCAGTAAGCGCGTTGGCTGCAGCTTTGGCTGCAGCTTGCAACGCAGCGCTACGAACGGAATTGTTGGCCGTGTTGATGGCTGTTTTAGTGTTGATCTCATTGGCGAGGTCAGCGATTTTTGCGGCCGCCGCCACCTGTTTGTGGCTCTGCAGCGATTCCTCAACGGCATTCAGCAAGCCAGTTATTTGTCGTCTAGCCGTACTTCTGGCTGGCACCTCGTCTGCGGTACGGGCGAGTTGCTGAAGGCTTTGCAGTATAGTGCGCTCATCATTTTGTTTCAATGCATTTGAGAGGCTGCGCACCGCTTGCGCTGCCAATGAAGATTGTTTACCAGCTTGCGTGAGCTGGAGCGAATTTGATGGTGGCGATACTCCACCACTTACATTTGTAAATTTTGCTGCCCACTTCAAAGCGGCTGCTGAAGCTGTCGCATTACTGGATGTGTCTCGTGCTGCTTCAGCTTGGCTTATCAGTCTCTGTAGCTGGTTCGAAATATCGTGCTGCTTTATGAGGGCAATATCAGGTGCGACGGTGCGATTCTGCATCGCTGTTGCCAGTTTGCGAAGCTGATTGGCGGCATTTCCTGCCCCGGGCATGTTCAACTTGCGCTCGGCATCGGCTACAAGATTGGCTGCGTTCATCACCTGCTGGTAGCGGGAGGCCATCTCGTTGACATCGCGTATTCCCTGGGGCGACGACTTCCTGGATGGTAAATTGAACATAAGCGCTGCGACCACTGCCGTGCCGGCAGCAAACCATAATGACCTGTGTAGTCTCACAGGAAAAACAGAAGCGGTATCCAGTGCTTTAAGTTTATCAATAGCGGTACGGGAGATTAGCCCCGCAAACGGATGAGCCTGCTCTGTTTCCATATACAGCGCAGTGCTTATGCACTCCATTAAATGCGCGCGGGTTTCGGTAAGCCTCGCTATCTGCAAATCTGATAGAGGTAGAATAAAACCAGCAACTATCGCAATAGAGAAGGGTGCCAGAACCAAGCAAAAAATTAAGAGGGTACCTGGTCGTTGCCGAGCTTCCAGATGATTTGAGGCCAGCCATATGGTTGCCCAAAGAAAGCCTATGGTAATGCCTGCGGGTACAAAACTCCACGCGCGTAACCAACGAAGTCTGCGCCCTATACGCCGCAGCTCCCACCGGAGTTCACCATTCTGCGTTTTGGTCATATACCGGGATGTTGCGTCAGTCATTCCTCGTTGCCGTGGTTATTGCTCCGGGTAGATACCTTACGGAGCGCTATAATGGCAGCGATTTCAAGCACCGTTACTACTAACCAGGTTTTACAGATAGTCGACGCAACGTTTATCCCTGAAGGTAGCATACCAGCAACTCCGTAAATAGACCTTTGAAAGAGGTAAAAAGTCATTGCAAATGGGTTTAGATATAGTAGCACCTTGCTGGGGCCGGTTGTTGCATAGCTGTTTAGAGGGACAATTGTGTCGGTCAAGAGCCATAGTACCGTAAGCACAACCGCGATCCAGCGCATGCGGGTAATTTGCGATAAAAGTATACAGAAAAGCGTGAACCCTACTACAAACATCATAATCGCCATGAGGACGAACGGAGTATAGGGTGTGGCTCCAGTTCCATGTTGCATAACGGCACCCCCGGGACTACTCCATACTAGGTACCTTAGGAAGTTGGGAAGCGAAAATCTGGCTGAGGAATAATGTCCTAACTTATATACTGTAAGGACCGTAGCCGCAGTAAGAACTACGTGGAGAAACCGCAATTGGTCGGAATTTATCCATCGCAGTAACCGTTTGAAGGTTCTGTCGCAACGTTGCTCTTTGTCGACTTCGTAATCAAATGTACCGTCGCTCGTGCCAAACGCAATGGCAAATACCACGATGCCAAGAATAATGACGAGCAGCGGTGCTTGAGGTTGGGCAATTGCGCCAATGTGTACACTCGTACTATTTTGAGTAGCAGATGAGAACCTGTGCCAGGTCATCATGACGCTGGTCGTTATCCAGACCATAAACAGGGAGCAACCCAGTCGCTGCACAAATACCCTTTTCCCGTCGCCAGCATCCAGCCGTATCACCGCAGCGTTACTGAGCAGTAGTACCACCACCAGGGTATTGAAGTAGAAGGTGCTGGTACCCACCAGGGATAAGGAAAACATGGATGTGATGACAGGATGCAACCCAACAGCCGTAAGAAGTGTGTACCACGCTATGCCAAACGGTGTAGCGGGTTGAATGTTTAGAGCGAGCAACACGAAAACGGCGGTTAGTAGCACGGTGGTATAGGAGCCTAAAACGGCTAACATTGTGTTTCTAGCAACTGCAGACCATAGCAGACCGCTAGCGCCAGCAATACTTGCCCACGCACACAGTAGCAGAAAATAATTTAACACCAAGCCTATGTCTACACTGCCAAGTATCGCGCAGAGGGCAAATAGTGGCACAGAACTAAACGTAAGCAGCACCGCAAAGCAGACCCCAGAGAGCAGCTTGCCTATGATAATGGACGAGGGCGATATTCCAGAAACCTGGAGTATGTCCAGCGTCCGTTGCTCTTTTTCAATGGTAATTGCACCACTGGTAATCGCAGGCGTTATAAATACGACGAGAAAGGCCTGCACTATCAATAGACCTTCAAATGCAACGATGCCAATGGTGGAGGTATCTGATGAAGACGATGCGGCATGACGCATCGCGTTCCATCCTGCAATAAGCGTCACAAGAGCAATGGAGAGCACCGCGAGATACCAGAAGAGCAACCACATTGCCCGTGCGCCGCGCATTCGAACCCGAAATTCGCGCACGATCACCGGATTATCCCAAAAAAGGCTTCGCAACATCTCCAAGTTAGTTCACCGCACCTTTTGTGACCTTCATGAAGATCTCTTCAAGGTCCGTAGCTGGTGAGTAAAACGAGAGAACCTTTACGCCCGCCGTTACAAGGCTAGTTAGCACCTGGTGTTCGCTGCCTGGTGTCCCGCTGTATACAAAACGAATCGGTTCAAGGCCGGCTGTAACCGCGCTTGATTCGGCAGGGTTCAGTGAAACTCCGCTTAGCCGTTTCAGAACTGCTGTTGCAAGCTCTTCATCTCCCGCAACTCGCAATTCCACGTTCATACTGCCCCGAACGGACTGCCGGATCTCCTTCACTTCACCAGAAACGATGAGGTGTCCCTTCTCTATGATGCCAACCTTGTTGCAGAACTCCTCCATTTCGGGAAGAATGTGGGAGGAAACGATAATAGTTTTCCCCATCGTCTGCAGTTCCTTCAGCAACTCGCGAATTTCTATTCGCGCTCGTGGGTCCAGGCCGGATGCGGGTTCGTCCAGCAATAGAACGGGTGGGTCGTGAAGCAAGGTTTTCGCAAGGCATAAGCGCTGCTTCATTCCCCTTGAGAGGGTCTCTACATACGCCTCCTTCTTAGTCTTTAAATCGGTTAAGTCTAATACTCCCGCAATTACCGACGAGCGCGAATTCCGTGGCAGTTTATAGGCAGCAGCAAAGAAATCCAGATATTCCCACACCTTAATATCGTCGTAAACACCAAAGAAATCCGGCATGTAGCCGATTGATCGACGCACAGCAAACGGGTCTTGAACAACATCATGGCCACAGACAACGGCCGTTCCGGACGTGGGACGCAGGAGCGTTGCCAGAATCTTGATAGTGGTGGTTTTACCGGCTCCGTTGGGGCCAATGAACCCAAATACGTCTCCGGCTTCCAGTGTAAGGTTAAGGTTTTCGAGTGCCGTAAGCTTGGCGCCGCCAGAAACGAACACCCTCGACAGGTTTTCCACGACAATTGTTGCCAACTGCGATAACTCCTCTAGCGGACCGGGTTCGACTTCTTGATAGTACGTATTTTCATCGTCATCCATATGAACAGGCCCACGCTGATTCCCGCGTAGGCAGTTAGTGGTAATATTGCTGGAAGTGCTGTGGTGTGACCATCAGATACCGACATGCAACGGAACAGCACAGAGAACGGGTTCAAACCTAGCAGGTAAACAAATGCGTCAACTTGAAAAGGAATAAGCCACGACAACAGCAAAGAGGTGATGACGGTGCCTATCGTGAGTACTCCAATTAATAGTGCGTAGGATGCTGCAACAGCATGAACGGTCTTGCGAAGTATGAGTGA
>JAJZFK010000190.1 GCA_021805405.1 bacterium | reverse complement strand
TACCATCGGCCAGTCGGCTGCCTTGTTGATGCAGGTTTTCGTAATCAGGATGGTAGGGCGATACTGGTGCAGAAAGAGGACGCCCGGCATTAGAGCCGGGCGTTGTGTCCACAATTATACCAATATCCTCCAGTGCCTTCAGGTCGAGTGCCTCAAGGTCACCGTTCGCTGCCCTGAAAGCAGTTGGCTTGATTGAAAATTGCTTCAGAACGTCCTTGCCTACGCGGATAAGGTCACCGCGATCCACTGTATTGCCGGCGCCGGCATCAAAGTTAATGAACAATCCGATCTCGTGCCATGCAGGTATTCTGTGCAGATATTCGTTGTGATACAGCTTCACGTTGCTCATTGGGTCGTGTTCATCCACGCCGATGAGCCATGTGAGGGGAATTCGAGAATGCTCTGCCACATCCACCAGTTGTGTAACGTAGCATTTGCCCTGTGTTGCGCAAACACAGTCAACGCTAATTGCCACCGTGGGTACTGACATGACTACACCTCCTCAAACGGATTGAAGGGCCTTCTGCGACCCTTTAGGTTTTTTCCACAAATCTAATTTACCATGAAATTGTCTGTTGCACCTCAGGAAAATGTCCCCGAAATGGCGGACTTTAGAATGCATAGAGAGGCTGGCAGCAAAGGTGTGCAGCCAGCCTCACTTAGGCGTACTTACGGTATCAGGCAGGGGCGAGTTCCGTCGACACGTCCATTGCTAACGTGTGGCCCAAAGTGGCGCCACTAATATTTTCTTCAAACACCTGCAGGTTACCAAGCGCCGAAACACACGTTTGGAATATCGGTTTGCCGTCTGGGCGTTTAGTATCAAGTACATGCTTGATGCACGCCTTGCCAACCTTGCCCTGCGCGTTAAGCTGAGCCATGAGCTGAGGGTTTTGCGCCATGGGTTGATGGCCCATGGAGTAGACCTTCATGGCAGTCATGCCGATTCCGTTCTTGCTAGCCCCTGCGAAGGCATCCTGAATGGGTTGTGGTGTATTGTAGGAGAACCACACCTGCATTGCCTCCAGAATGTCTGCATCTACTTCAACAGGAATCATGTCTGGATATGCCGTATAGGGATGCTGGGAGACGCCAAAATGGCGTACCTTGCCTTCCCGCTTTAGCCGCTGGAACACCTTGTATGAGGTGCCCTTGTGAAAGCTTGCGGGGTCATGCCAGCCAAAGTGAGCCCTGTAGATGTCGTAGTATTTCAGGCCATTGTTCTGTAAAGATTGGACCACCTGATTGTAGGCAGAGTCGAAATCGTCTGGATTGTGGCCCGGGCTGGTTGTATCCACAGTGATGTCTGTAAAATAGGACTCACGCGGCAGTTTGGCAAGTTCCGGTGGCAACTGGTTATAATAACCAGCCTTGTGTACAAAGTTAATGCCTAAGGAAAGACCGGGGCCAATGAGCTCGGGGTTCCAGTCCTGGCAAATACACATGGGTGTTATTTGCATGTGCTTGAGCCGCGTGTTAAAAGGACGTCGTGGAAGCTTGCCAAGTGCTGCAACTACTGCCTCGGCTGCCTCGGCTCGTTGACTACTGGTAAGTGTCAGGCCGGTAAGGCCAGCCGCAATGAGTCCGGGGCCAGCTGCAACTGCGGTGGTAAGCACCTGTACAAAATCACGTCGAGAGAGCGGTTTGTCCTGGCTCTTGGCCTGCATATGATCAAGCAGATCACTATTCTGCATCTCTTACTCACTCCTTTCACACCCGTGCGGGTGGAAACATAACCGGGGTGTTCGGTCCTCAATGAGGGCCTTCACCTTGTGTTAACACTTAGCCTTATTCAAGGGCTTCAGCGTGTGCAATTGCAACCGCAAACTCTGAACTTGCCAGCCGTGCATTCAGTTTTCTAAATAGCCGGGCTGGCTCCCGCGTTCGCTCTGATGTTACGGGCTCACCTGTTAGCAGGTTAAGTACCTCGGGCCAAGCGCCATCTTTGCCCTGTAATGTCACCAGGATGTGTGCCGGGTGGAGCGCACGCTGCATAGGTGTATAGTCAGCATCAGTAGCCAGGGAAACCAGATATTCTAACTGCTCAATTATCCAGGTGGTTTGCGCGGAACTGGCGTCGTCGGTTGGACGCGGAAAGAAGCTGCAAATCCAGTTTGCGGGCGTCCAGTAAACCCCCCATAGTTTGTTCGGCATGGTTTAGTCCCAAATCGGTCGCCAGTTGCGAACGTATCTCGTGGCTTCGTTTAGGCACTTCATCTCGTCGGCTCCAAGTCGGTAGCCGGTAGCCGGAAGTACATCCTTTAGTTGCTCTACGGTATTTGCACCAACAATTGGTGCGGTGATCACTGGGTTGCTAAGCATCCACGCGAGCGCAGTTTGTGCCACAGTTTTTCCGGCATCCTGTGCCAGTGACGACAGAATCTCAATTACGCCATATCCACTATCGTTGCCATATTTCCCGAGAATACCTTCTGCACGAACACTACTCGGCTTTTCGCCTGCGCGTTGATATTTACCAGTCAGGAAACCGCCTGCGAGCGGTGAGTAAGGTATTACACCAAGCTGATGGTGTTTGCATAGTGGCATCGCTTCAATTTCAAACCCGGCACGCTCCATGAGCGAGTACTCTGGCTGGTAACACTCAAAGCGCGCCAGACCATATCGGTCCGATGTCCAAAGAGCCTCCATCAGTCGCCAAGCCGGGTAGTTACTTGCTCCAAGATAGAGTACCTTTCCAGCGCTGACAAGGTCGTTTAGTGCTGTAAGCGTCTCCTCAATGGGCGTGTTGAGATCTGCCCAGTGGCATTGGTAAAGGTCGATGTAATCTGTGTTGAGCCGACGTAAACTATCATCACACGCTCGCATGATGTGCGCGCGCGACAACCCTTCGCCGTTTGGTCCCTTCCACATGCTGCCTCGAACCTTGGTTGCCAGCACCACATCTGCACGGCATTTTCTATCGTTTACCCAGCGGCCAATTATCTCTTCGCTCTTTCCTCCGTAGGAAGCGTCACCTGCCCAGTTGGTGTAAATGTCTGCCGTATCGATAAAGTTACCGCCGGCCTCCACAAAGGCATCCATAATAGACCATGAGACTGTTTCATCTGCGGTCCATCCAAATTGCATGGTACCCAGGCAGAGTTCCGAAACCATCAGACCGGTTCTACCCATCTTTCTGTACTGCAAGACGAATCTCCTTCTCTGTTTTGTTACATCGGGGCAAGCAGGGAATGCACGCCTTAATTTTAACACTAGGTTTATTTTAACCTCACATTTGCAAAATACAATGCAATTATCAAAAAGCGTGTATACCTAGCCGTTGCTGTCAAAAATTTGGTCATAATATTGGTACGATAACTCAGCTACTTGAAGGTAAAGGTACCATATGCGTATTGGCCATCAAGAGTTTGTGGAGTTTTATAAATGTTAAGAGTTGCCGTCGTCGGTGCTGGTATTGCAGGGCTTACCTGCGCTAGGGCTCTTCAGCAAAATGGGTGGGACGCCCATATTTATGAGGCCAGCGACGGGGTGGGTGGCCGTGTGCGCACAGATATGGTGGATGGCTTTCGGCTTGATCGTGGCTTTCAGGTCCTGCTGCAGGCATATCCGTCAGCTCAACAAGAACTCGATTTGCCAGCGCTCAACCTTTGTGGCTGGCTTCCCGGTGCTATTTTATTAAACGAGGGGCACCAGTACGTTCTAGCCGATCCCCGCCGACTTCCGCAACTCGCTCTTGCTAGCGCTGCGTGTCCACTCTTTACGATGAGTGACAAAGTGAAGGTGCTGCAAATGACCAGACGGCTAATGGCAAGTGAAGATCTCACGATTTTTCAGATGCCGGACGAACCTATGGGCGACTATTTGATGCGTTGGGGCTACTCTAGATCATTTCTCGACAATTTCATTCGACCCTTCTTTGGAGGCATTTTTCTTGAGACAGAGTTGAAGACCAGTGTGAGGATGTTTGCCTTTGTGTGGAAGATGCTTGCTCAGCGCGGAACAAGCGTACCTGCACTGGGCATGGGGGCCATAGCCGGGCAGATAGCAGCGCAACTATCACCTGGTACGCTGCACTTAAATTCTGAGATTAGCGAGTTAATGCGCAATGGTGCCCCTGCACGCCTACGTGTGAATGGCGAGGTGGTTGAGGCGGATGTGGTTGTGCTAGCCACTCCGTTTGATGTAACCGCACGGCTAACCGAAGTAGAGGTGCCCATGAACTGGCGAGCGTCGGTAGCTGTCTACTACTCGTTGCCAGAGCCGCTGTATAAGCACAGGCTCATCGCACTGTTCACTGCGCCTGGCCGCCTGGTTAACAATGCAGCCATGATTACTAACGTCGCGCCTGAGTATGCTCCTTCAGGCAGGCACCTGCTATGCTGCAGCATATCTGGCACCTCAGCTCTCGATGATCGCTCACTGGACGAGGCGGTGCGCAGGGAAACTGCAGAGGCATTTGGCATAAACAACACGGAAGGTTGGCACATGTTGCGCATATATCGAATTGCACACGCGCAGTTTGAACAGGAACAGGGAATTTGGGGGCAGATCAGCCGGTATGCCAACCTGGCCCAGGGGGTGGTTGTAGCGGGTGAAGCGGCGGCATCCAGCTCGATCGAGGGAGCACTAGCATCTGGCAGGCGCGCTGCGGCTATAGTAATGGGGACCGCAAAATAGATGCCTCTTCCTAGTGAGAGTGCTGCAGTTGCATGGGTAGAACAGTTGCCACCAGGATGGAGTATTGTGTGGGAGGAGACTGGCCGCCTTCCCGACCAGCCATTACTCGCTGCAGCTGCTGCGGCGAGTGGCAGGAATGACGTACAGGTGTTACGTAACCTGGCAGGCAAACCACTAGCCGCAGACGGTAACGGTTGTGTATTACCGTACCATATCACCAATTCGCACGACGGCGGTACCCATTTGGCCCTCGCGTTGCCGTCAACAGGAATTGCAGGCGTTGGGGTAGACCTGGTTCACCTGCCTCGTCTTCGGTCTGTCCGTCATTCACAGGATCATATGCAGCGGCTGGCCCGTCGTGTGATGAACGACCGCGAATTTGGAGCTTTTACCCAATGTGTCGGCAACCTGGATTTGCATGATGTCCAGCTACTATTCGCCGCTCACTTCTCGCTGATGGAGGCGGCGTCCAAAGCTTTGGGTACGGGCTTGCGCCTGGGCGTGGGCTTTGGGCGACCTACATCGCTTCACCCCCATCAGCTATCAGTAGTCCGGGAACACGGTGCCTGGGGCATCGTGCCAGGTGAGGAGGCGCGCCGATGCCTCGCAAATATAGAAGGGTGCCAGTTTGAATGCTTCTGCGGAACAAGTGAAAACTATTTGGCGAGTTGTGTGGTTATAAGCTTGAAAGCTAACCCATAATCTAGGCTACAGTGGCGATTGTGGGCGCGGCAGTACGGTATCGGCTGGCGAAACGGCGATAACCGAGGCGAATGTGCCGCGAAGACCGCTCGTGTCGCCTGTTACATTACTGCAGTTTCGAGTATCGTGCGCCTGGTCGTTACGGTCAACCATGCCACCACCTGGCGTAATGTGCTCGCCCCAGCGTGTTAGTGCCATATCTGCAGCCACCCGAACCGGAAATGCAAGCCATCTCATGCCGCTACGATCCGGCGGGCTAAGTACGTAAGCCCGATCATTCACCATCGTTTCAAGCAGTCGGTGGTTCTCACTTCCGCCAATAAACGCCAGTGCCAAACACCCCGCTGCGCGCAGTCGCCAGTTGGAGTCCCTAAGGAAATCGCGCGCCGTCGACTGAATGCTGTTTTGCTGGTCGGCAGACAGACCGTATTCTGTGCGGTTACCCGGTAGTATGTTGCTAGTCCAGTCGTCCCCGTTGTGCGCAGCGCGGTAGTCTACCGAGCCAAGAGCAACAATAGCTCGCGCACGCAGATAGGTATCACCTGTGTGCAACATACTGAAAAGTACCGGGAGAAGATCTGGCGTAGGTTTCAAGCAGATGAGATCTGCTGCCGCATAGGTGTAGTAGTCCATATGCCGCAGGCCAGTGGGCGTTTCAAGAATTCCTAACGCTACCCGTTCCAGGTCAACTCCCTGCTCTTTAAGGTACCGAACAACCGTTTCAGGCAGCCTTGGAACCGCAGGAAGGGTTACAGGCTGCGGCTGTAGAACTAGAGACAACCCTAGCGAGACGGCGAATCGCGAATGACCCGACTGCATTGCTGCCTGATAGGCGAGTTTTCTAAACCGGTAATCCAGTTCCGGGTCCGGCCTGCCTATTGTGTGGTAAGGCCCGGCGAGAACTGCAAACGCTGCCTCTGCATTGCCGGTGCGCAATAGCGCGAGTCCGTCCGCAAGTTTCAGCGTGGGATTAGCTGATATCTGTGCAGTGCTGAAGCCGCTTGTTAGCGACGGTATCGACTGGTAGTCACGATCGTTAAGTGCACGCTCTACCGCCTTTAGGCGAGCATTAACATCCCTGCCGGTTAAACGGTTGGTACCACCATTAAGCCAGCCCATGTAGAACAGTGTGTTTGGTCCCCAACACTTCTGCCAGGTTGCACCTGTTACTGTAAGCGCATAAATGCTGTCGTCGGATAACGGGCGGCTATAGTGAAGCAACTGGGGGGCACGCGCAAAATCTTCGGCGAATAGCGAATTCACTCTGCTATCTGCTCGGGCAGCGCCTGCCGTTGCTAAAACCGTGAGCACCGAAAGCGATATGACGATTGTAGAACCCTTACAGGAAAACATTGGTTACTATTATTCCTCTAGTAGTTACATGATCCTCTGCGCCGAGACATATGCTGCAGGTACCAGTGTGTCTATCCATAAAACGTGGTGGGTTACGGACGCCAAATGTACGGGCAAAATCGAATTACCGTGCTAGTGTACCTTGATACTCGTTCATAGAGTGTTGTGCTGGACAGGTTTCCGCCTACCGCCGACTGGTTCTTAAGCGAATAACCGAATGAAGTGTGGAGCGGTGATATTACTGTTGGCAAAATATCAAATGCCGCTCAGTTATGTGTTAATAGGTAGTTAATGGCAATCCGCTTAAGTTAACAATTATGACGCAGCTAGTAGGTATGCGTGACATTTTTGGCTAAACGGATTTTGCCCAGCACTACGAACCATCTGCAACACTACATGTTCTATGGCAGGCTAGTGGGGAATCACTCCTAAGTGGAATTGGTGTGGCAAAAAAGCGCAGTGAAGTACCACTCCCTGTGCAAATTCGGCCGTTTAAAATATACAGCGACACTGGTATAATTCAGCATTATCTCCTAAGATTGTTCGTATGGTAGTATAGTGATAAAACAATATAGAGGTGAGGATAATATGAGATCATTCGCGATGACGGTGGGCACAACCAAGGATGTGGAGTCGGCCGTTCAGGCAGTCGTTGAGGCAACCCAGCAGAAAGGATTCCGCGTGCTTCACATTCACGACGTAGCGGCAACGTTGGCAGAAAAGGGTTTTCAGCGCGAACCGGTACGCATAATTGAGATTTGCAATGCAAAATATGCAAGCCAGGTGCTCGATAAAGATATCTCTCTAGCCCTTATGCTACCGTGCCCCATTACGGTTTATGCGCAGGACGGCAGAACGCACATAAGCGGACTTCTTCCCACCAGCATGATCGACCTATTCCCCAACGCCGGGTTGGATGAGGTTGCCGAGGCTGTTGAGAAGGTTGTCGTGGAGATCATTAACGAGTCGCGGTGACTTACTGGTTGAAGCACTACGTGCCTGAATGTGTTATGCACTATATTCAGGCACTAATCTCCTTATCCTCACTCAACCTTCCGCACTGTGAGCTACGCGGGAAGAGCACTGTTAATCTCAATAAGATTGCCAGCAGGATCCCGGTAGTGGGCCACGCGCAGCATCCAGTTTACCTGGTCGGCTGCACTGGAAACAGGTTTCAGCCCAGCCTCAGATAGTTTCTCAACCACTTCGTCTACATCGTCAACTTCAAAGCATAATGACAGCTTTTCAGGGGCAGGAGTTAGCGGTACGTCCGCTGTGATCCCTACTGCTGCGCACATCATATCCCGCCGAAAGATACCCAATATTATCCCGTTACCTTCCAGTTCCTGGTAGACGCCACCTGCATCGTCAAACCTCGGAACCAGACCAAAATGGGCGTGATAGAAACGGGAAACAGCCTCCACGTCATCAACTAGAAGACGCGTGTGCATCGATTTTATTTTAATCATTCATCCCACCTCCGTTTTGCGAGAATACCCCATTTCAGTTAATACCCGTCAATACCTAAGACTCCTTAATCCTCCAGCAGATAAGCGGTTTGCGTTTTTGCAGTGTGTTTTTACTGAACTAGCGGCTTAGCGATGAGTGGATCG
>JAJZFK010000430.1 GCA_021805405.1 bacterium | reverse complement strand
TATCGTAGCCACGACCTCCGTGCGGTTGACTGTATAGGCGTTGTAGAGCGATGTTTACGGACCCAAGTACCAGATGAATTGGAGCGTTTCGTTTCACCGCGTTCTGTCTACTCGTGCGAACAATTGGAGCAACTTGCAAACCACGGTACGGCACTTGCGATACTTTTCCGCCAGTGTTTGGCACCGGTGCTACAGCCAATCACATGGAAGCAGTTGCACGCATCCTGCGGATTAGGACGTCCGCCTCAATCAATCATGTCATTACCGAAGGAGTCAGATATTTGGCTAAATCGTCAAGTTGCGTCGTTCTACTCTCAGTAAAGCCACGATATGCACAGGCTATTCTTAATGGCGACAAACGCTGTGAATTTCGGCGCACGCGCTTTTCACAGCAGGTGGATTACATTCTCTTATATGCAACGCGGCCGGTAGGCATGGTAGTCGGTATCGCGCGCGTGACCGAGGTTACAAGCGGTCCACTGGGAGATCTTTGGAAACGATTCTCCGGAATCGGCGGCATTACCAAACACGAATACACCAAATATTTCGATGGCAAGCACGAAGGATTTGTGCTTTCTCTTGGCGAGGTAGTACTCGTCAGTGTTAACAGTTCGTTAGTAACACTCTGCCGAGACAAGCGCCCCCCGCAATGCTTTCGATATTTGGATGAGATCACTGCAAACACTGTAATATCCGAATTTGCCGCGCACATTCATGCAACAGATCACCGTTGCCCCGTACTCGACGATGATGAAAACCGTAGGGCATCCCAAACGATCTTCCTGTTGCGGTAAATGGTTGGCACATTACGCTTTGGTATACCGGTCTATACCTGCACCGCGCAATTCGCGGTGGCGCAGGTTTAAGAAGTGTGTTTGTAATATTTAGTATCCTCTAGCGTATAGCGAGGATAATGTTCACTGGTTGTGCATAAAGTCCGAAACTTAAGATCATTGCCGTGGCCTGACATTGTTCAGGCGTAAACACTTTATCTCTCGAACACTCGTCCCCATTTCTCTGGTAGAGATAGGCAGTGTACAAGCTATCAAATGTGTCTTCCATATCGGGGAACGCCTCACGATGCGTCCGGTAGTTTCGCCGCAACTGCGACAACTACCTTCAGCAGCAAACAGATGCCAAACTACGGCGGTGATCGATGAACTCAAGAAGTAAACTACATGGCGACCGAAAATTCTATAACCTAACCCTGGTGGACCGTTTCCGTCGGCGCGGGCAATATCCTCCAACACTCCAGACCGGGCCAGCACATTCTTCACGTACCAGGTGAAGAAGTTCGACTTTGCAAAAATAGAAATCGCCAAGGTATACAAGTAATGCAAATAGAATTAACGTTGCGAATTCTGTACGTTCAAGCAAAACATTGGGAGGGGCATGATTAGTGGATATCTTGATCACCGTTTGTAAGGAAACAGCAGCAGACGCGATGGAGTCCTTCATCCATACGTTTTCGTTTGTGCCAGACGACAGGTTGACCTGGACGCCGACACCTACCGCTAAATCCGCGATGCGAATTGCAGCACATACGGCCGTTTACGCGGGCCTGTTTGCAACCATGATTACCAACAGAAAGCTGCCGACGCCCGAGGAGGTTCCCGACTTCAGAGCTAAGGCGGATGCGGCGGAAGAAGCACTGACGAGCAGGGTCGAGATGGAGCGCGTGTTCCGCAAGAACACGGAGAACGTGCTGACGGCATTAGATTCGCTTACACCAGACGAAACCAGGGCGACGCTGGATTTTGGCCACGGGATTACAGTCCCCATGACGTTCCTCCTCTGGTTACCGAGCAATCACGTTTTGGGGCACGAGGGCCAAATTGACTTCCTGCAAACCTGCTGGGACGATCAGGAAATTCATTTTCAGGGCTAAACACATAGTAGATTGAGGATGAACGAGATGCACTTCGACACCTGGATAAAATCCCCGGCGAACCCCGTGCTTGGCGGTAACCTGGGAACCTGTTTCGATGCGTGTGTACTGAAGGAGGATGCGCTCTATAAGGTGTGGTTCTCCTGAAGTCCAATGAAAAGTATAGCGTATGTCGAGAGCAACGATGGTATCCACTGGAACGAGCCCCAAGTGGCGCTTGGGCCGTTGGAAAGCAGCGACTGGCAGGAGGATATCAACAGGCCGTCCATTCTCAGGTCCGCGATCGGCTACCATATGTGGTACACCGGTCAGGCGAGTGGACGATCATGGATAGGCTATGCTGTGAGTAGCGATGGCGTCCACTGGAATCGACAGAGCGATTCGCCGGTACTTTGCGCCGACCAGCCATGGGAGAAGGTAGCCGTAATGTGCCCCAAAGTTCTTTGGGACCCTCAGCACAAGAACTACCGCATGTGGTATTCCGGTGGCGAACAGTATGAGCCAGACGCCATTGGCTACTGCGAGAGCCAGGACGGTAGGCACTGGGCGAAAAATTACACGCATCCCGTATTTAAGGCGGCCTCTGCGCATACCTGGGAGCAACAGAAGGTAACGGCGTGCGACATAGTCCCACACCACGACTGGTACTACATGTTTTATATAGGCTTTCGCGATATTGACCACGCCCAGATTGGTATTGCCCGTTCACGGGATGGAGAGTCGGGTTGGGAACGACATCCTTGCAATCCTATAGTAAGCCCTACCCACGGCGACTGGGACAGCGACGCCTGCTACAAACCTACGGTGGTATGCGATGGCGACCGGTGGATGCTGTGGTACAACGGGCGTAAGGATGGCACTGAACAGATTGGCTTGGCGACTCATGCTGGCGCTGACCTGTGGACAATGGACAAAGGATTGGGGTAGCTCACTGCCGAATGACCGGCAGAACCAGGGCCAGCCCGTGTTACGCGACGGCTCCTGGCTTGAACGGTCACAGGAAATTAGGGCTATTTCACCGTGAGAGATGTGACCCCAATGTACAGCGTTCACATAATTCCAGCGCCAGTCACGAGTATTGAATAGGGGTGCTGCCTCCAGGAGCGACTGGTCATAGTTCCACGCGGCGGCATAATCCCTTGCCTTAAAAGCGCATTGAGCCATACTCCCAAGGAGCAACGCCTTATCCGTATCATCGTCGGTGAGATCATATCCTACTCTATAAAAAAAGTTGGCTCGCAGCAAGGACGCTTCCGTGGCCTTGTCGTCCCTCTTGCCCCAGGAGAGATGTCGATGGTAGTCTCCCAGCAGCGATTTCAATTCCGGGTTGTGTGGCTCAAGCTTCACCGCTTTAACCGGTGAAAGCAATTTGGGAGGATCGCTAGCGCTAGGACCCTTAGCCTATACTGAAATCCATCTGGTAGCGTATACAAAACCGGCTACGTTTAATTTACAGCTTAAGCCGTTTGTTGAAAATATAACTTAGTAACTTCGCCATTTATTGATTCATACAAACTATTGATTAATTCCAGATTAGGCGCTATAATGTTACCGTTATGACTTTCAATCACTATAATCCGCAGGAAGCACTGCACCATGCTGGCCTGCGCGTAACCGCGCCGCGACTAGCTGTACTCGCCGCAATAATGGGCGAGGGACAGCACAGAGATGCCGATGCTATTGCGTTGGTGGCGCGCAAGCGGCTGGGCACACTCTCTACGCAGGCGGTCTACGATAACCTTCACATCCTGGAGGAGGTTGGCCTCGTTCGCCGCATACAGCCATCTGGACATCCGGCGCGCTACGAGGCGCGTGTGGGCGACAACCACCACCACATTGTTTGCAGGAGATGCGGCCTCACCGCAGACATCGATTGTGCTGTTGGAAGTGCGCCGTGCCTGGAACCCTCCGCCGACCACGGATTTATTGTGCAAGAGGCAGAGGTGATCTTCTGGGGCATCTGTCCCCAATGTCAGCAAGATCTCGATACCGAAAAACCAAAGGGGTAACTTTGATGAGTGACAACAAAATGGACAGTAACTCGCAACAGACCGGTTTTGAACCAGTGCAGGAAGGGGCAAAATGCCCGTTTACTACCGGCGCCTACCTGCAGGCGGCAGGCGGTGGCACCAGAAACCAGGATTGGTGGCCCAACCAGCTTCGCCTCTCTATACTGCGCCAGAACTCCAGCTTATCCGACCCAATGGACAGTGGATTTAACTACGCGGCTGAGTTCAACAAGCTCGACCTGGCGGCCGTAAAGCGCGACCTCTACGAGCTCATGACGACCTCGCAGGACTGGTGGCCGGCGGACTTTGGGCACTACGGTCCGCTCTTCATACGCATGGCGTGGCATAGCGCTGGAACCTACCGCATATCGGACGGACGCGGCGGAGGCGGCGCCGGCACCCAGCGGTTTGCACCACTCAACAGCTGGCCAGATAATGCCAACCTCGACAAAGCCCGCCGTCTGTTGTGGCCGGTAAAGAAGAAATATGGCCGAAGCATCTCCTGGGCCGACCTTATGATATTGGCCGGTAACTGCGCACTTGAATCCATGGGCTTCAAAACATCTGGCTTCGGAGGCGGCCGCGAAGATGTTTGGGAGCCGCAGGAGGATGTTTACTGGGGATCTGAAGCGGAGTGGCTAGGTGACAAGCGATACACCGGTGACCGCGACCTGGAAAACCCTCTCGCAGCAGTACAGATGGGGCTGATTTACGTAAACCCAGAGGGCCCCAATGGCCAACCAGATCCCCTGGCGGCGGCAATCGACATTCGCGAGACCTTTGGCCGTATGGCGATGAACGATGAGGAGACAGTGGCGCTTATAGCTGGTGGGCACACATTCGGGAAGACCCATGGCGCAGCGGACCCCAGCAAGTATGTGGGCCGTGAACCGGCAGCAGCCACCATTGAAAACATGGGCCTCGGCTGGACGAACAGCTACGGCACCGGCAACGGCGATGACACCATTACCAGTGGACTGGAAGGGATTTGGACTACTACGCCAACCAGATGGAGCAATAACTTCTTCGAGAACCTGTTTGGCTACGAGTGGGAACTTACGAAAAGCCCGGCCGGTGCATTCCAGTGGACGCCGAAGGATGGTGCCGGGGTCGGTACCGTACCAGATGCGCACGATCCTGCAAAGCGTCACGCGCCCACCATGCTTACCACCGACCTCGCCCTGAAAGTCGATCCCGCTTACGAAAAGGTTTCGCGCCACTTCTACGAGAACCCGGATGCCTTTGCCGACGCCTTTGCTCGCGCCTGGTTCAAGCTTACCCACCGCGACATGGGCCCTATTGCCCGCTATTTGGGACCTGAAGTACCCCAGGAAGAGCTAATCTGGCAGGATCCTGTACCGGCAGCAAATCACCCGCTCATCGACACTAATGACGTAGAATCACTGAAGAAGGCGATACTTGCCAGTGGCATATCCATCTCACAGCTTGTTTTAACAGCGTGGGCGTCCGCGTCCACCTTCCGCGGCTCCGACAAGCGTGGGGGTGCGAACGGCGCCCGCATTCGGCTTGCGCCGCAGAAGAACTGGGAGGTTAACAACCCCGCCCAACTGGCTGCAACGTTAGAGACCCTGCAGAAAGTCCAAAGCGAGTTCAACAGCGCGAAGAGCGGTGGAAAGTGTGTTTCGGTCGCGGACCTCATCGTCCTGGGTGGTGCCGCAGCCGTAGAGCAGGCCGCGAGGAATGCCGGCTACCAGGTTACCGTTCCGTTCACTCCAGGTCGTACCGACGCGACCCAGGAGCAAACCGACGTGGAGTCGTTCGCCGTGCTGGAACCCGTGGCAGATGGCTTCCGAAACTACATCCGAGCCCAACACGAAGTCTCCGCCGAGGAGATGCTAATCGACAAGGCACAACTCCTCACACTCACGGCACCAGAAATGACAGTGCTTATTGGCGGTATGCGCGCACTCGGTACCAATTACGACGGCACGCAGCACGGCGTCTTTACAGCGAGAGTTCAGTCGCTAACAAACGACTATTTCGTAAACCTGCTGGATTCTTCCACCAAGTGGACGGCGACCAACGAAGCCGGGACGCTCTTTGAGGGCCGCGATCGAGCTTCGGGATCTACAAAGTGGACAGCCACACGAGTGGACCTCATCTTCGGTTCCAACTCAGAACTCCGAGCAATTGCGGAAGTCTACGGTTGCGAGGATGCTACGGACAAGTTCGTGCACGACTTTGTCGCCGCGTGGGCGAAGGTGATGAACCTGGGTCGCTACGACCTGGCGTAGTCAGTATCTGCGGGGCACCATAAGGCTGCATACCGCGGTGATGCGAGCAAACCTCAGCCGATCGGGTGGACCAAAGCCCGGTCGGCTGCTGGCTAATTACTCATTTACTAAGTCGTACGATCACGAGAGGGTGTACATGAGGAGCCAAAAGATTCGTGTTGCAGTGGTAGGACTTCGGTTTGGGGCGGAATTCGTTCCCATCTACCAGAGTCATCCCGACGTTGGTGAGGTGGTACTTTGCGACCAGGACGCCGAACGCCTGGGTTCAACTGCCGAACGCTTCCAGATTCAACGCACGTTCACAGATCTCGACGAGATGCTTAAACAAACCGACATTGATGCCGTGCACCTTGTTACGCCATTTCTACTGCATGCCAGCCAAACCTTGAAAGTACTTGCGGCAGGAAAGCACTGCGCCAGCGCGGTATGCATGGGCTCTACACTAGATGAACTTTTCAGTATCATCGAGATGCAGCGACGCGTTGGTACAAACTACATGATGATGGAGACAGTCGTCTACTCGCGCGAATACCTGTTCGTTAAGGATCTCTACGAGCGAGGCGAACTAGGCGACCTCACGTTCCTGCGCGGTGTCTACTTTCAGGACGTGGAAGGCTACCCGGACTATTGGAAGTCGGTGCCACCCATGCACTACGCAACCCACGCTATTGCACCTCTGCTCAGCATCGCTGGTACGCGCGCGGTGCATGTAAACTGCCTGGGTTCCGGCTTACTCTCCGAGCGCCTAAAGCAGCCCGGTGGCAACCCCTTCCGACTTGAGACTGCGCTCTTAAGGCTCGAGAACACGGCTGCAGCAGCAGAAGTCACTCGGTCATGGTTTGAAACGGCACGTCCATACGTAGAGAGCTTTCACGTATATGGCTCCAGACGTAGCTTTGAGTGGAACCAGTTGTGGAATGAAAAGCCAGTACTGTTTACCCTTGGAGATGAGCCGAGTCCCTTTGGCGGACGCCCAGTTAGCATAACGCGCGCCGAGATCCCCGACTACGCAGACCGCTTACCAGAACCGCTGCGAGGCTTCACGCAGTATGACACCGACGGAGCACACGGAGGATCACACCCGCACCTCGTTCACGAATTCATACGCAGCATAGTTGAGGAACGACCGCCAGCCATTGATGCAGTAACTGCCGCAAACTGGACAGCACCTGGCATTTGCGCCCACATATCCGCACTGCGCGACGGCGAAACCGTTACAGTACCCAGTTTCGCGTAAGTCCGCTACAACGTGAACACGCAACACAGACCACTCGAAGAGGCATCTTTAAAGTCGCAGCGTCACCGCAATCCTGGTGAACCTGCCCACAAACGATTCGGCCGCTGCGCTGTGCAACGCCGAAATCACAAAGCGATATCCTCATCTGCACTCCCCCCTTCAACGAGCATAGCGAGTGCGCGGAGGAGGGGTAGCCCTGCAGGGCCGGGGAGGAGTCTCTTCACCGTGAGCGCCTCCGCAAAGCTGGTGAAGAGCATCTAGCAACTGCGGCTGCTGCGCTGTGCACCTTTTTTGTAGTCATTGTGGTAGGTCTTTTCGCGGTGCTATGTTGCCGTAACCCCTCCTCCGGCGCTTCGCACGGCCCCTTCTCCTGGGCGCGCCGTTGGCGCTGAGCGAGGGGAGCAGATGGCTTGGTTGGTTTGCATATGTCAATGATATTGGTACCTGGTGATTACCTGTACCTTCAATTTGATACTGCAACCGCGCCGACTGGTTATAAACTCGTGGCTTGCCGGGAACCTGTTTCCAATTAACCTTTAGTCAGGCTTATCCTGCACTACCCCGCGATAGGTTAAACCGTGAAGTAGTGCAGGCGATGTACCGTGCAGCGAGACTATTGTTTTGTAACGGCGATTGTAGGTTATGGCATTACGGGCGGACGTCCTAGTGCCGATAGCTTGTCGATGCTGCCCGCCAGCGAGAGTGCACGGTGATAGGCCATATCAGCCTGGTGGTGGTGACCTGCTGCTTTCAATACCAAATGTAGATAGAACCACGCAACGGGCCAGTTCGGTTCCAGTCGCGTTGCGGTACGCATATAGGCAAGTGCATCGCTAAGGGCCGCATTACCAGTTTCATTCAAGTGCGCATCCCATGAGCATTTGCCCAGCATGACGTTCGCGGCGGCAGCGAGTAGCCTGGGTTGCGGATGGTTGGGTGTAAAGTTCATGGCGACCGTCGGCCATAC
>JAJZFK010000401.1 GCA_021805405.1 bacterium | reverse complement strand
CCACTATGATGAAATTGCGATCGCTTCATTTCGTGCTATTCGCGACCTTGACCTGCATGTTCCGCGCGATGTGATGATCATTGGGTGCGAAGGTAACGAGTTTATGGCCTATTTTGATCCACCCCTTAGTACCATCGCCATGCCCGTAGATGAAATGTGTAATCGCGGGTGGGCGCTGTTGCAGCGACGAATGGCGGACACATCCGTTGAAGCCGAGGCCGTTCAATTGTCATACTCCTTCCAGAATCGCGAGTCGTCCACGAGGGCAGGCTTAAGGGGCAATGAATAGGTGCGCTACTTTTTGTGCACTAGATGGAACTTCGCATGCCACAAATACTAGCCGGTGGACCGCTCACCAGGCGCTCTTTTGTTCTTGCAGTGGGCTCCATAGCGGTTGTTGGCTGTAATTTCCTGAGGTCGCGGCAGGACCCCGCGCAAATCCCTGCCGCCATATCAACGGTGATTACACCTGCCGTTGCCGAATCCAGCCCGCAAATCGCTTCCGTTCCAGTCACGTTCCGGGACGTCTCCCGGGCAGCTGGTGTAAGTTGGACATTTAATAACGGTTCGCCAAATAACGACACGACGCGCGAGCCATTCATCGTACAGACCGGTGGGGGAGTTGCTCTGTGGGACTTCAACAATGACGGACTACTGGATATTTTTGCAGTTCAAGGCGGCCCGCTGCCTTATGCGCCAGCCGGTGGCGTTGCGTTCAGCACACAGAACGTGCTCTACCGCAACAACGGAAACGGCACCTTTACCGATGTAACTCGCGAAGCAGGACTGTTGGGGCCAACGGGATACGGGCAGGGCGTTTCTGTGGCGGACTATAACAACGACGGGCATCTCGACCTATACATCACGGCAATTGGCGGAAACCACCTTTATCGCAACAATGGAGACGGCACGTTTACCGACGTAACAGAATCTGCTGGGGTAGCGGACAAGTTTATACCAGGTCTTCACGGCCATATGTGCTGGCCCACTAGTTCCGCTTGGGGCGACTACGATAACGATGGGTTTCTGGATCTGTTTGTCTGTCACTATTGCCAATGGTCTCCCGAAATAGACCGTGACGACACAATTGGCCAGTTCCCAGCTCCCATGCAATTTCCGCCTAGTCACTGCCGGTTGTACCACAACAATGGCGACGGAACATTTACGGATGTCACGGACCGCGCAAACCTTCAGGGCCTGTGGGGTAAAAGCCTTTCGGCTGTCTGGATAGACTACGATAGCGACGGCTGGCCAGATCTCTTTGTAACGAATGATACCATGCCAAACTTTCTGTTGCACAACAACCGGGATGGCACCTTCACCAACCGCGCAGTTGAAGCCGGTGCTGCTTATGACAGAATGGGGCACGCAACGGCAAGCATGGGCATAGGAGTCTCAGATTACCTGCATGAGGGGCGTGAAGACCTGTTTGTCGTCAACTACTCAGGCGAGTCGAAGACTGTACTGCACAACATGGGCGGCGTGTTTCAGGATGCCGCACAGTCATCTGGTATAACCGATGCGAACCTTCACTTCCTCGGTTTCGGTTTGGAATGCTTCGACTATGATCTCGATGGCTGGCCGGATATCATCATCGGGAACGGGCACGTATCGCCTATGGTGGCAAAGGCTGCGATCGACGGCGAAACCTTTGCCCAAAGTCAGCTGCTTCTGCACAACCAGGGCGACGGTAAGTTTGTGCAGGACAACAGGTCGCTTGGGGATCTTGTGGTGCCTCGCGTTACGCGGGGCCTGGCGGTAGGCGACTTTGATAATGATGGCGACGTTGATGTGGTGATGGTTTCACAACAGGGCCCGCTGTCACTCTATCGTAACGATGGCGGGAATCGCAATAACTGGATTACCTTGCGGCTGGAAGGCGTTCGCAGTAATAGAGATGCTGTAGGTGCCAAGGTCACGATTGTTACGGCAGCGGGTCGTCAAACCCAGTGGGTTCGAAGCGGCTCCAGTTACTGCTCTCATAGTGATATGCGCCTCACCTTTGGCCTTAAGGGCGAGCACCATGTGCTGGCAATTGAAGTGCGGTGGCCCTCGGCAAAACGTCAGCGGTTTAAATCGCTATCGGCGAACAGGTTCTATTGGTTACGCGAAGGGGCAGCATTGGTTGATGACCCGCGTATACCGAAATTGCCTTCCAAAAGCTAGTCATTTTTCACCAAAATTGTTGACACCGTGCATAGGATGTGATACAATATGTTATCGCTAACATAGAGTTTTGTGGGTTTGTATGTAGATTGTTATCGATAACATAATATTTCTGATACATTCTGTAGCATCGTTTTATTTCGTAAAACAGGTGCACGGGTTCATGCAGTCATTTTAGGGGAGTCTTACTATGAAACGATCGGGTTTTACGCTCATCGAACTACTGGTAGTGATTGCAATCATTGCAATTTTAGCAGCCATTCTGTTTCCAGTCTTTGCAAAAGCAAGAGAAAAAGCCAGGCAGACTATGTGCCTGAGCAATGAAAACCAGATTGGGCTTGCCATTATGATGTATGTGCAAGACAATGACGAGGTATTGCCAAATCGCAAGAATGAGCCTAAGGTCAACTGGAAAACCTACATCAATCCTTATGTTAAGTCCCAGCAGGTTTGGGTCTGTCCATCCGACCCGTACAGAGGGCTGGATGCCGATGGGTCAAGCTTTCCAGCAAACTACGCGGCCAACACAGACTCCGGCAATGGCAATCCTCTCGTTCAACCGTTCATAGACTGCAACGGCTGGTGGGGCGGTCCGTGCCCCAATTCAGCCTCACTTGCCCAGCTCGCCCAACCAACAGAAACCATAGGCATTGTGGAGTTTGAAGGCGCTTACAGCGACTACCGCGTTACTACGGCGCCCTACTGGGGCATTACATGGGATGGCCCTGGAAGTTTGATGTTTGCTGGGCACACTGGTCACTCAAATTTCTGGTTCCTGGATGGCCATGTGAAGGCGCTGCGGCCGCTGCAAACGCTGGACAAACAGGACGGTGGTGCCGGCGATACGAACATGTGGACGATAGACGGCTCAAGTTTTACAAGCCACGGTGCTACAGATCCACAGAGTAAGGGCTATACTAGTTTGGAATATGCGGAAACTTATCCAAGCTTCAACTAAGTTCTGTTGCCTTGCAGCCCCAGGGCGTGAAGTAGGAGTGAACGAATGAATCCATTCAATCGTGCAAGTTTCGCATCGTGTATCGTGCTGGCCTGCCTTATGGCAGGCTGCCACGCACAGACGGTTGCGCCGGCACGAACTTATCCAACAACGGTAACCCCTGCGCAGATGAGGCAGGCAATTCAGTCAGTTTATAACAATCCCAAGATGACACCGGCGCAGAAGGCTGCCACAGTTAACATGCTCGTTGGCCACTTGCAGGTCCAGCGGTCAGCCGTCAACAGCTCGCGAGCCGCGCCGTAACCAGTAGGAGCAGAAATATGCGTGTGCCAAAACCCGGAAAAATGTGTGTTGACGGTATCTCACGACGTCGAGTAGTGCAGGGCATGCTCGGCGTCGTAAGTTTGTCTGGTCTCCAGTTAAATAGTGCAGTCGATGCCGCCATGGCAGGTGCCACTCATCAGGAGACTGACCTCGTAGATCTTGTTAACGTCATGCAGGGTACATATTCCACCTGGAGGTTTTCCCACGGAAACACGCTTCCACTTATTAGCTGTCCGTTTGGCATGTCTAACTGGACTCCTCAAAACAGTACTGGCGATGGCTGGTTTTTTGATCCCACACTGCTAACCATGCAGGGCGTGCGGGCAACCCACCAACCCAGCCCGTGGATGGGCGACTATGGTCATTGTACAGTCATGGCTCAGGCTGGTGACCGTGTACTGCGGCCCAAGGACAGGGCTGCGGCATACAAGACTGACAATTTTCATGTTAGCCCAGATTACCTTTCGGTGCTGTTTGAGCGCGACGGCGTGCAACTGGAAGCCGCGCCTACAGAGCGATGCGCTATCTTCCGGTTTACATTTCCTGCCGGTAAAAACGGCCGGTTCATCATTGATACGCAGTCGCACATTCAGATAGAGCCTGACGGTCACACTATTACAGGCTACTCCAACATGGGCTATGCCGCTTCCAACAAGGCAGCCTGTTTCTTTGTTGCAATCTGCGAGGAGCCGTTTGTTTCTGCCTCACCATTCAAGGCCGGTGCGGCATTGAACAACCAAACCACGGCGGATGGGCCTGGCATTGGCGCGGTGGCGGAGTTTGGCGCAGTCCCTCATGCAATTGTACGTGTAGGAACTTCTTTCATTAGCGTTGAGCAGGCGCGCTTTAATCTTGCGCATGAGTTAGGCAGTCGGCCGTTCGACGTTGTTCGCGCCGCTACGAGGAAGTTGTGGAACGATACCCTGGGAGTAGTGCAGTTAACCGGTGGAACTGAAAAACAGCGTCGAACTTTCTACAGCTGCCTTTATAGAACGAATCTTTATCCCCGCATGTTTCACGAGCCCAGCACAGATGGCAAGTCTGTGTATTACAGCCCCTTCGACGGTAAGATTCATCACGGTGTGATGTATACCGACACTGGCCTTTGGGACGGCTACCACACTCTATACCCGCTTCTGTCATTGCTGCAACCAGAGCGACTTGGCGAGATGGTTCAGGGTTTCATTAACGCTTACCACGAAGGTGGTTGGCTGCCACAGTGGCCGCACCCTGGCTACCATGGCACGATGGGCGGCACCCATAGTGATGTGGTGATCACCGACGCTCTCCTGAAAAACATTCCGGGCTTTGACCGACAAGGCGCCTTTGATGCGATGTGGAAGGATGCTACCGTACCTGCGAATGGCCACGGCGATGGTAGGGGAGACCTCAGCGACTACATCGCCAACGGCTATCTGCCCCACGGTAAAGCCGGAGCGGTTGTATCTAATACATTGGACTACGCCTACGACGATGCTTGTATAGCACTTGCGGCACAGCGGCTTGGTCATACGGTTCAACAGAAAGTGCTGACCAAGCGAGCGTTGAACTATCGTGCCATTTATGATCCTGTTACGGGCTTTATGCGTCCCAAAAACGCCGACGGAACGTGGGTTGAGCCCTTCGACCAATATGCCTGGGGAGATGCCTATACCGAAGGTGGGCCTTGGCAGTGGTCACTCTCGGTGCCGCATGATCCGGCGGGCCTAATGAAGTTAATGGGTGGCTCCACTGCCCTCGTCCGTAAATTAGACCGCTTATTCTGGCAAAAGCCTGTTTTTCACGTTGGCGGATATGGTGGCGTTATTCACGAAATGGCGGAGATGGCGGCGGTACCGTTTGGGCAGTATGACCAGGGCAATCAACCTGGGCATCAGGTGTTGCCTCACTACATAGCTACTGGCTGCCCGTCCCGGTTGCAGTACTGGTCGCGCCGGGTGCTGAACGATCTCTACTCGCCAGATGGCTATCCTGGCGACGAAGATAATGGCGAGATGGCGGCATGGTATGTGCTGGCCGCGTTGGGAGTATTTCCCCACTGTCCTGGTCGTCCTTCGTATGTGTTTACATCGCCGCTTTTCCCCAAGGCGGTCGTTTCACTTAAGGGCGGCAGAAAGCTGGTCATTACCGCACCTGGTACCTCGGAAAGCGCGGTATATGTGCGTCAGGTTAAGATCAACAGCCATGCGCAAAGCCGCTTCTGGATATCGCACGAGGAACTGGCCAAGGGTGGAAACGTTGAGTTCATAATGGCTGAGCGGCCTGAAAAACGAAGGCTCAACGCAATGGATCTGCCACCTTCCTTGTCGACTTACAGTTCGCCTCCAGATTGGACAGATGCGGTGCCGCTGCGGGTTGCAATAAACTGTGGAGGAGTGGAACTTGGTGATTACGTTGCAGACGTTTACAGCACCGGCGGCGACGCTGAAAACCTTACGCCAAGCCCCACGAAAGTAGGTGATACCCAGCGGCAAGGTGACTTTCAGTACCGTATACCACTGCCGATGCCCGTAGTTGGCGAGTCCTACACGCTCAACCTACACTTTGCACCCAGTACTACAGACGGCACTATGGATGTTCACGTTAACGGTGTAAGTGTGCTTTCTAATTACCGACCTCCATCTGCTGGCGGCGTGGTAGTACATTCAATCAGCGGTCTGTTGCCAACCGGTGGGTTTCTCACAATTGCCTTCGCTAGCTCCGCCAATATTCCACCGGATTCAAGTAGCAGGGTATCTGCAATTGAGGTCATAGCAACTCCCAACCCGTTAAAATAGACAGGTCGGTACCCTAAAACACTTTCGTCATGCGCCACTCAGCCGGCTTTCTGGCAAACTGAGCGGCGCATAACGTTGTAACACCAACATTATCCACATTATTAATTATATGCTAACCCGACTCGCACTTTTTGGTAACCATCCTTAAACGGTGTGCCGTAACCCGTCGCTATATGAGGGACTAAAACTCTCAAACCTGCCTGCAAATCTGCTATCGTGGGGTGATTGCTGAAGCACCTGGATTAATGGCTACCGTTGTGCACGGGTTCTTCCACACCATGCAAATGGGCAGCGCCGATCGAATCGCACCTGCAACCTCGTTTCCCGCCTTCGTGGTGTACCATCGCTGTCCAGTGGCTTCGTTGGTATATTCATATAGCGGAGCCTCATCGGCAGGAAATTTTGCCGCGACTGTAGAGGGTGCTGGTAGGGCATAGAAGTCCGGCACTGCGGTGGAGGATGGTCGGGCACTCTGTAAAATTTCGGCAGTACCTTGTTTCGTTCTGGTCTCTACAGCAAATATTGGTATGAGTGTAGATAGCCCCCGATTCCGTGGCATTGCGTAGAATGGTATGGTATGAACAAGACCCCACCAGTCTTTTCCGGCCACCACAGGTCGTTGTACATATTGCGTTCCTACACCTGGTACGGTTACGTTGTAAACGGGTTCTGGCAGCGTGAGCCTAGGGTCTGCGAGGTTGAGGCTGTACATGAGCTGGTTATAATTGTACCGAGGCGTAATGTCGGTAACCTGAGAATACGTGTTAGTGTAGGTACCCTGAAAGTAGATGAGCCTGTCGTTATCCTGGTTAAAGAACGGCAGTTGGGTTGGGTTATAGAACGTGTAGCCTCCATGGGTAGCAATCTTCGTTGCGTACAGCCAGGGACCAACGGGTGTGTCTGCCTCGGCAAACCATACCTCGCCCAGGAATGACGGCGAACCGTAAACCTGGGTTGTGATCATAATCCATCGCTGACGGTAGGCATTCCAGAACACCGATCCTCCATGCGACAGCACCTCCTTATCGGTCTCCACGTCGTGCAGCGCCGTGATTCGCTCATTGGCGCTCATTTTGCCCGCGGCAACCAGGGCGTCGGCTTGATTTTCGCCCAGCGCCATAGTGTTCTTTTTCCATCCCCACACCAGGTGACCGTCAGGTCCTCTATCCAAAGGCGTTTTTGCTCCCTCGTACCTGCCTCCAGGTTCAAGGCACGTAAACGACTCAAAGTTAGCGGCATCTTTTACGTCAGCGATATCCGAACGTACGCGTACCAGTGGAAATGCACCCATTGCGGTAGACTGAAAATACAGGTAGGTTTTGCCACGGTCTTCCGCAAGGAACGGGTGTCCTTCGGGTCGCAAACCGTTGCCGGAAGGATATGTACAAATGGGTTCAAAGAGCGCTTTCTTGTCATCGAATTCCGCGAGACCGTCTACCGCTATTGAGGAATCATGTCGTACCTCAACGAAGTTAGTGTAGAGATGTGTTGTGCCCTGAGATTGAAGCGTAAAGAGACCACCAACCCAGATTGGGCCCGGGGGATTGGCGATTGTTATCATAGGGCGACTGAAGCCATCTTTGCCAACCCAGTATTTGAGGTTAACACCCACACCAGGATCGAGCCCACCCTTGCCGGGAAGTTGAGACGTAGCTCCCGACGTAGCAAACTGACCTAGCGGGTACGAGGGACGTTGAGTGTCCCCAAAGAACCAGTAGAGTCGGTTATGATAGGGCGTTACCTCTACAGTGTCCTGTCCCATAACTTCTCCGTCGAGAAGTGGATGCTTTATGGGCGTACGTTGCCCGGTGAGAACACTGTCTCGATAGATGCCGGCACCTGTCATGCGGTAGAGACGCTCTGCTATGTTAATTCGCTGAATTCGGATAGTCGCACTGCTTCCTGCTGCCACTTTCAGTGCCAAGCCGCGGTAACCAAATGCGTCCTTGGGGTATGTGTAGCCAGGGCTGCTTACGTGAAAGTAGATGCTATGCCCAATCATGTCTGGATCGTTTATTGCCACCACTCCGTTGCTATCCGTATAGAATCGTACATGGTTTACTGTTCGCAGCTTAACCAGCGGCACACCGCGCCCTGTAGATGCGTCCAGTACTGTGACCTTGAAGTAGTGACCGGGAGCCGCCCAACCAGGCGGTGCGGCAGCAAGCGAAAAACAGGCAGCGATTAGTTGTAAAGCGTATTTCAGGGTGAATATGCCCTTTGCGTTTGTGTTATGGGTACTCATGGTTCTCATTGGGGT
>JAJZFK010000353.1 GCA_021805405.1 bacterium | reverse complement strand
ATGTTGAAACCATGTCCCCCGCATGCTTCTGCGTAACAGTTGGCAAATGAAACACCATAACCGCCAATGTGAAAGCCATCAATGGTACATTGGTAGGCAACACAGTCAGACGCGCTAGAACTCAAGAAACCATACGCGCCACCACTAGCAATACATGAGGTTGAAGAGCCGCCTGAGAAGTTTATTGAATTAGCAAGTGTTATCCCGTACGAGTAACATCCCACACATTGAGAGTTTGAAAATCCGCCGCCGGTACCGTTTGAAATACACCCGAATGCTTGACCACCAGTAAGCCCGTATTGCCCTGCCGTTATTGTGTTGCAGGTAAACGTGCATTCGTAGCACGCGCATTGCTGCACCAAGTTTGATGTGCCAGTTACTGCGACGTTCTTCAGCGTTCCTAGCATTATGGTAACAAGAAATATCGATCCCGTTAATGTGCTAGTTATGAGCGGCTGGTTTCCAGAACCCGGCAAAGGAGCATCCCCACGGGTCGCTGTGTAACCTATTAGGGTGCAAGCGTAGTTCGGGGATACTACTAATCCACCTGACACCTTAGACGTTGATGAACTTATGGTGTACGTACCGGCCATTATCCATGCTGTGTTATTAGCTACGCATTGGCCGCTCCAGTAACCGGGTGATGCTAACGCACCGCCCACACTGGCAGCTTGTGCCGTGCCCGTGCCCGTAGCCCTGTCAACTGTAATGCTGTTCGTTGTAGCGACCGCTGTGATGACATAAATTGTCCCGGCGATATTTATGCCATTGCCTATCATGGCGGCCGTAAAACCGCCCGTAGCGCTTGTAACAGTGGTTGTAGAATTGGTAACGACGTCGGCGACGGTTAACTGCGCAGCATTCTGCTGACTGTAGTCAGTGCCGTGCCCTGTCACGCCTACGTCGAACACACCACCGTTAGCATCGCTGCCAGTGGTTCTTATTTCAAATACGCCTTGTGTCGTTATCGCCATTTACTAAAAGGCCGGTTTCGCGTTTACGATTTCAGTCATGACAGACTCTTCCAGTTGGTTTCCAGTTAACGCAGGAAACGCTGATACTCCGGTCTCAACAAGTTCGATCATGGCCGCAGCCACTGTCATGAACGAGATGACGCCAGCATTCGTCCAGATCGGCCTGCCATCTGTCTGACTGCCATCAAGGATTGGATCGGTGGTGGCGGGTACAAGTGCGCTTAGACCTGGCCAAATCAGGACTAGCTTTTTAAGGCTCTCAAGAGCGCCTCCTAGCTGGTCTACAGTTGGTCGCAATTCATCGTTTACAAATGTGACAACTTGAGCGTTGCTGTTACCTGCCATCTGACACCTCCAGTCGGTTTCATTACAATTCTTATTTACCCAAATGTCCGATAAGCCAACCGGACAAGATGCCAAAAAACCCGGTTACAACGACTGCATCATTGGGCGCTTCTGATATTTTGTTCCTTACGATGCTTGTTATGGGCGGTACCTTCTTGGTGTACAGAGCGTAGGCTTCGTAAGCAGCAACGCCAGCAAGGCCTAGCGATAGAACACAAGCAGCAGATGCCAATCCCCCCTCATACTCAGTCAGGTAATTATTTTTCACTTGCTGTCTCTCCGTCGTCTTCTACTTGTGAATCTGCAAGCTGCATCTCAAGCATATCGAGCAGCCCTGCAATCTCCCACGAGTACGCGTTTTTCAGAACATATGGAATACAATTGTTGTTATCTTGGATTATCAATATGCCGATTGCGGCTCGGCTCCTATTGGCGAGTTCCTTGAGTAGTGTATCAGTCGGTACAAACGTCAAGTCTAAACCTGTTGCGTAGGAAACCTTCGGCTTTCTCATGATTTGTTGTTACCTTGTTGCTGTCTAACTGCAGCCCTTCTCTTCATCTCCAACCTGTGCTGTTCTTGCTGCAGTGCTTTTAGTCTTTTTCGTTTGTAACGTTGCCTGGTCAAATCACACTCTCTGCCGCCCCATCCTTTCTTTTTGCCCAAGATTAGATCAGCATCCCATTGCGTGTACCCATTATTGACTAGAATGCCCCATTTGTACAAGTCGTCGCTGATATTCATATCTTCTACAAGTTGCTCGCAATATAGCTTGTTTATCAGCGCATATTCAAATCGTGCATCCTTGTTCTCTAGTAATGGGTTGTGTTCCCACATTTCATCTAACCTGATGTCTACTGCACGACCGTTTCGCTTCTGCCTTGTTTCGTTGGTTAACAAGTTAGACAAGTCGGACTTAATCACACGGTACGCATAGGTTATGATATTAGCACGCTTGCTTGGATCGAATGTAGTGTAGGCTTCTAGCGCAGACAGCCGTGCTTCCTGATATAGGTCTTCTATTTCGCATCTTCCTTGTGGGAACAACAGGTAGCTTTTGTAGGCAAGAACCCTTGCCAAAACTTCTAGCTGATTTGGCAACTCAGGCAATGTCATGGCAAAAGGTGTTCGTTCTTATCAACCTCAAAAGTCGTGTATGCCATCATGTCGCCTTTGTCATCAAATACATTGCAGTATACTGTCCCGGCCCTTACGCTTTTTGCGACAAGCGTTGTTGTTGCGTACCAAGTAATTCCGCCGCCTTCGTCTACCGGTGCATGTGGAGCAAAGTTTCCGGTAGCAACTCCCTCAATAGCGCCAGTGAGCACGGCTTTTACGAAACTATTGGATACTGTGATTTTGCCTGGAGATTGACTGAGTATCACTTGGCCAGGGCCATATACAACCTTGGGGATCACAATGGAGGGTTGAGGAGATTTATTGCCTTTGGGGTAGTGCAGGCCAAACTTCAGCCGATAGACCATCCCTCCCCTTGATGAGAACTCTAGCTCACGCATCCCTAAGCCGTTATATGGTGATCCGATGCTATATTTGGAAGCGTCAGCAGGTGTGGCACAAGACGTTATTAACAATTCGATGCTGCCAATTAATGCCATCCATATGGCTACATAGAATGCAGTTGTTTTCAAAACGGACGCAATTATATTGCGTGAGTATTTATCATTCATTATACACACTCCTACTTTTAACTTATCCGAATTACCTTAATGCGGGGCGCTATTTCAGTGCTCTTCGGATATATATTTAGCAATCGCTTCCCGGTACATCTTGGATACTTTCAGCCTAGGTATACCATATAATTTGCTATACGCTGTTATACCTCCAGCCCTGTATACATCCAGGATTATGGTATCCACGCCGTCAATAAAGAACTGCTCATAGGAATCCTCGCTGGCTATTTCCATGATTTCTGGCGTAAATTCTATCTCAAATCTTATACCAGCACGCTTGATCCTTCTGTAGTAGGTGGCCATTTTGTTCATCTTGTAGATAGCAGCCACATAAACAAGACCGGCTTTGTTACTCCCTATATCGCTGTTAAAGCGTTGCAGGGCAACAAAACCGGCCATCCTTGCTTCTTGCATAAGGTCATCGAAATCAATTGAGTTGATGCCACGAAAAAATGCTTCATACTTACAGACCGCTAGTCTACAAGCACGCTCACATTGCTCGTCCATATCAACAGCAATTGCATTCATTAGCCCGTTGGTAACTTGGGTGCGTATTTCTTTGCGAATTCCGGTGAAACTCTATTCAGGTCAAATGCACCTTGTACACCTTCTAACCTTCCGCTATCCGTATACTGCCACATGGCATATTCTTGGCATCCATTTGGCAGGTTTGGTGTATCCCTCATGGTATACTCCGCTATCCACAATGGGTGCGTGCTCAAGTCGGCCAGCGTCAAGTGTGTCTCTAGGAAGTTCTTGGAGCCGTATATCATACACGTTCTATTGAATGTCTTGTCGGCAATAGCTAGCGCCTTGGTGACATATTCCGGCTTTAGTCCGCTCTCTTCAATATCCAGTACAGCAGGCAGTTTCATAGTTTTCCTGCCCAATGCTTTCTTGACAGTCTTGTAGAAGAAATCAATGGATGCGTCTGCAGGATACAGCGCTGTTAGAAACGTGTAAGCACCTACAGCCAGCCCTGCGTCGGTTGCGTTTTGGTAATTCTCCGCGAAGACGGGGTCTTCTTTATCACCTTGTGTAGCCTTCATGTAGACTATACTGTGCCCTGCTTCGAGGATCGCTTTCCACTCTGGGGTGTATATAACTCCATCCCAATGCGATACATCAATTGCCATTTGTCACCTCTGTGAGTACCTTGAAGTTCTCTTCGAAATCCCGTATCAGCAACTCGGCGATTGCTTCATCTTTGAGTATTTGCACAGTGTTGTTTTGAAGGAATGCGGAATTGCTATAGTTCAAACTTCCTACTTCACAGTATACGCTATCCACAATCATAAATTTACTATGCCTTATCTGGTGACCTGGGCTTCTACCGATCGCGCAGGTGATCCCTGCGGCTTTTATGTCGTTGACTAACGCTCGTTCTTTAACTCCGCCTGCCTGCACGCTGTCGAACAGTATCTTGACGTCAATCCCACGTTTCTTAGCTGCTATCAATTCAGCTGACAACTCAGGAAGTGCGAACCCATATATCTCTATATGTATGGTCTTTTTAGCATTGCGCACCAGATCTAGTAGGGGAGTTTTAATATTGTGCTGTGGGGCGAGATAGAAGTGCATTTCTCGGCTTATTGGTGGCCTGCTCTGTAATATAAAGTCTTGCAGTTTCATGAACCCTCCCAAAAAAATGGGAGGCTTGTTAGCCTCCCTAACGCAAATATCAGGAGTACCGTCTATTATTTACCCGTTACCTTATTGGCAACATCCGTAACAAGCTTGGTTGCTTCGTTTTCTGCTAATGTTGCGAGGTGTGGCACGATCGTATCAACTGCATCCTGCAGTGCATTCTTGACGACTGGTGGCAAGCTGTTCTTGATCTTAAGCTGATTTGGTCTAATGTATAGCGCGTGGCTTAGCCAACCGAATAGCGCTGAACCGAAGAATGTAGCAAACATTCCACTGTACTGGCTCATTATTTTAATCCTTTCGTCATATCGTCCATCTTCGATGCCATGTTATCTATTGAGTGTACTATTTCGTTCATCCTGCCATCCAGCTTACTCAAGAACTCGTTTTGGGTTTCATTGCGAGCGCTCTCTTTAGCGATGTTGGTAGTATGGTCGATAACACGGTTTTCTAAGTCGGTTAGCCTTTTTTCGAAGATGGGCACAGATACATTCAATTTGTTCTGTGCGTCCATGTACATCTCTAGCGTGGTTTTCAGCTTCGAAAACTCTCCAACGATCTTTGCCACTGTGGCGACTAGGCCAGACAAAATAGTGAACGTGAATGTAGCTGTCCACATTATATGGTCTGCCAATGTGATCTCCTAGGTTAAATATGCCCCGATAGCATTTCTGCTACCGGGGCTGTGGGGTTAAGCAGTCTTTGGAGGGCGTCCTGCTTTGCGCTGCTCTGTTACCTGCTCCATAACTTCCGCTATGGTTGCCGGTTCAGGATCATCTTCTCCATCTACTTCTATATTACCCTTGGAGGCCAACTGGTCACGCTGTGCCTGCAAATAGGCAATCTGCGCATCTAAGGCCGCAGTCTGGTTCTCGGGGTCAATTGGCTTGCCTAGCCCGTCAACCCATTCGCCGCTCTTCTGCTTAAACATACCGCCGGGGACATTGACGGTATGTTTAACAAAAGTGACGGTCTTCTTCTGAACATCACTCATTATTCACTCCTTAGAAGGTAAACGGCGCAGGGTTCGTATATGCTGTCGTTGAGTTGAGATACATTGCCGAACCGTTAACCCTATTCCACACCCCAACTCCAATTCGACGCTCCGCTGCCTGTGCGTACATTGGGAACATTTGGAACTCGGACACGATCCGTAGATCGCCACCCTGCAGGGTAACCTGCCCTGATGCCGCTGTTCCTTCAGTCTTTGCGCCCACTGGCACACGGATCATCATTGAAGGCTCTACGCCGCCTCCCTCAAGGAAGCAGAACATATAACCATTTGGAATGTATGGCTTAACCCATACCTCAGCGCCATAGAATAGGCCAATCGCACGGTCTGCAATGCTGCCAACATCCAATGCGCCCCGTGCTATGTCCTGCGTAATGCTGTGGATTACACGCGGATCGTATAATGGCTGGAACACTGGAGCGAGCTGTCGCATCTGCGTCTCTTGTGCACGGTTGATGTACAGCTTGATCTTAGCAGTCGGATCGTTGTAGTGCTCAAGCACGTTCTCGATCAGGTTCTGAACATCTGCTGTCATTGTACCTGTAGTCGGAGCAGCATTCCATGCATTCGAAGTATATGTGGCCAACGTATCACCGTTGCCTGAACCCGGATACATGAAGTGGTTATGGGTAGACGCAAAGATTTCACCCTGTGGGCCTACTGGCAACTGAAGGCCCGTCTCGGCGTTTGCTAGTGCTTTTACAAGCAACAGTGCGCCGTCGGTCTGGAAATCTTGGAACGCGTAGCTCGTTGGGCTAAACATGGCGTCTTTGACCTGCGCCTGTATCCACTTAGCATCCGCAGTTAGCAGCGCAGTAAGCTGCATTGCTAGTTCGCGTGTGGTCGCAGTCTCAAAGTAATGCCTGTTCCACTGTAGCCCAATACCTGCTCGCCATAGCGGAAAGCCTACGGTGTATCCACTGGTAACGCCTTGGGCAAATGGCACAGCGTAGTTATCCATCGGCTGCATGGACATTTGAGCAGGAGTGCCGTATCGGCGCTGCCTATCTCCTGAAATGTCGCAGAACTGGCTTATGAGCTCAGCAGTAAGTCTGTTGTATGCCTCTAGAAGGCCGTTCACAGCAGCGTCAACGGTATCTAGGCCATAATCTGCTATGACCTGATTTGCCACCCTCAACGTGGCAAGTGTGTCGGTACCATCTGATGTACCGAACGCGAACGCCTGTTTCTCTTTTCCCGAACCCGCTTGACCATCTACTCCCTGTACGAACTTTGTAACTGCCGCACCGGAGTTGATAATCTCGCGGAGTGATGTGGTAGGGGCAACGTCGAGCATCTGGTACTTGTCGTATCCAAAATTCTGCTGCACCTTTGTAAACGTCGTCATTCAAGCCTCCTTAGTAATCGCTTGCATTAAGCTGCACAAGAGTTGAACTTACGATATATCCAATTGGTGCAGTGCCTCCAACTGTAGCCGCTGTTCCAATGTTCCCTGCAGCTGTCGCGCTAAGGTAGACAGGGCCGGGTGTCATGCCTGTGCTATAGTTCCAGATAAGGCCCTTGTAGAGCGTTACCGGTTGTCCGATCGCTGCTGCCGCAGCTGCATACCCTACAACCTTGGATGCGAGTGCTCCTGCTGTAGTACCAATGGAAGGATACACCTTACCGTCGGTATTGATGTAGCATGCATCGCCGGGGTTGAGCGCAGCGCCTGCGAGGCAACCAGCAATTTGCGCATTGAACGGAGGTACAAGCACTACATTCGTCGGGCCGTTAACCCACGTGGTGTACGTATACGCATTGCCTGCCTCGTCATACTCTGTATTGGTACGCTTATAACCAACTCGTATAATGTCAGCCATTTATCTCTCCTTAGAACCGCAGTGCATTGGTGATGTTGGACAAGGCCTTTCGGTCTGTTTCCGGATCGCCAATCTTGATGCCGTCATTCTTGTCGAACTGCTTGTTGGGATCAGCCACGATGGTAGATACCGATCGTCCCGTCCTCGCAAAGATCATCTTATCGAACGCTTCTGGATTAGCAGAACGAAGCTTCTTAGCATCTTCTCGCTCCGCTGGCTTAATAGCCTCGTTCTTGATCAGTGCTTCGATAGCAAGCTCGTTGGCCTTGTTGAAGACTTCCTGCTTCTCACGCTCGTTTTGCTCTTTGAGCGCTGACAAGTTCTTCCTTAGTTCTGCAATCTCCCTGTCGTACTCAGGGTTTGTAACAGTAGCAACAGGATGGTTGGTCGGCTTAATCGGAGCAACTCCAACGAGTGAGCTTAGCTGGTTGATCTGCGCCTTAATGGCTGACATTACATCTCGTGAGCGGCCAGGCTTCTTGCTGCTCATTTCTTTGTCGCTCATTTCCTCGTCACCATCGTCCTCTTCGTCGTCCTGAACCTCTTCGTCGTCGGTCTTGTCTTTGCTGTCCTTGGCCGGTTTCTTCTTAGCCATTTCTTTTTCAGCAAACTTAGCAAACAGTTCACTGAGCTTGGCATCTGTCATTACATCCGCGCTGATTGACTCACCACGAACAGTTGCGATAAACTCTTCTAGCGTCATAATATTCTCCTGTGGCGTGCTGCCGTAAAAATGAAGTGTTTGCGGCTTGCTTGCTATAAACTTAATTACCTTAGCTCTGTTATTGTTCATCATTTGTGCTTCTGCAACACGTGGGCAATAGGTAATTGCTGCTCCTGTGAACCCCGAAATAGTATCAGGGCGTCCTTCAACCGAGTAAAACTCCATGGATAGCCCTTTTTTGGCTAGTTTCCTAGCTACTTTTTGGGGGAGCTTTACTTCTCCTCGCACAACGTTCGCATCATCGGGATCAATCCACAACGATACGATCTCTCCAAATTCCCCATCCAATATGCTCGTGGCAAATGATAAATCATTGGTTGGGATGTGCTCAAGGTTCAACTTTATGGGTAAAAAGC
>JAJZFK010000490.1 GCA_021805405.1 bacterium | reverse complement strand
ACCTGCCTTGGCAGTCACTATTGTATATTACTCTGTACGGTAGCTCGTGATTCACCGGTATTAGAGGCCAATGTGAGTAGTGACAATGAGGGTTCAGCAAATCATCGATGGATGCACTTTAGCGGCGACCCTGCCCGTATCGCCGAACTCTCCAAGCGGTTTAGTCAGGACCCTAACAAGGATTAGTTACTGGCGAAGTTGGTTGGCATAGCATCTACAGGCTAACAACGCTCAATCCTGTTTCAGAGCAGGATTGCGTGGAGGTAATGAAGCAGGTCTAATCGCTAATTGCGGCTTTTTTTACGGGATCGACCAGGCACACACAGCTCACCGCGAAGAGGCAAATGTTCGTCGAGCTACTTCGCATGCACAACTGCGATATACCGGGGGAGTAAACGACCCTGTGTGGGATTTGCGCATTTGGCAAGTGCAAATCCCGTTACTCCAGAAGCAAACCTTACTTAGCAACCCGCTGGTTCACTGAGCGATTCCGGGTTGGAAGCGGCATTCTCTGCGCATGTCCAAAGTGATGCATTCACCCTTCGGCCTGTAAATGAAGCCGCACAATCGGAAATCATCCAGAGCAGAGGCGCTACCATTATATCAGGTTGCAAAAGGTTCTCCCGCATTGCCGCTGGTACGGTTGCCGGAATCATGCCAGTATTGCTGGCACCTCCCGGTAGAAGCGTATTGACCGTTATGCCCGTACCTATCAGATCTTGCGCCCATATTGCAGTTTCAGATTCCAATGCAGCCTTGGATGGGCCATACGGTGAGAATCCGGCTCGTCGCATAGTGTCGCGGTTCATGGAGATGTTGACGATTCGGCCCCATTTGCGTGCGATCATACCTGGTATCAGCGCTCGCGTCATGAAGAACGGCCCATTCACGTTAGTCAATATTATCATCCCCCATACAGCAGGGTCCACTTCCCAGAACCTGGTTGGTTTGGTGATAAACTCATCGGAGACGTAGCGCATTCCGCGACCAGCGTTGTTTACAAGGACGCTCACCGGCCCAAGTCGCGCCTCTGCTTCGGCCACCACATACTCGCAGGCCTTGGGGTCGCTTACGTCGGCTACGAGTGGCAAAATGGCCCGTTTTGGCGCTTCAGCGGCTACTGCGGCTATCTCGTCGCCCTCTCGTGCAGCAGTTATCACCACCTGGTACCCGGCGCTTACCAAGCCGAGGGCCATTGCCCTACCTAGCCCTCGACCTCCTCCCGTACATATGGCCACACGCGAGGTGGGCTTGTTCATAGGTTAATTGCTTTCATCCCCTGTACGTGGTATCTCTCTCCAGAAGTAACGCCAAGCGGAAAGGCTGCCTCCAGGCGATCGCTATCGCCAGGAGTCAAATGCACATTGACTGCTTTCAGGTTCTCCTCCAGGTACTTAATCCGTTTGGTTCCGGGTATCGGGATAATCTCGTTGCTCCTGGCAAGCACCCAGGCGAGTGCCAGTTGTGAAGCGGTACATCCCAACTCATCAGCTAGCGCTTTTACAGCCTCCGCGAGCCGGAGGTTTTGCTCAAAATGCTCACCAGTAAACCTCGGATGGTTACGGCGCCAATCATCGGCAGGAATGTCCTCCTGCGTCTGGAAGCGACCGGTAAGAAACCCTCGGCCCAGTGGGCTGTACGCTACAAAAGCGATGCCAAGGGCATGGCAGGTTTCCAGTAAGTCTCCTTCCGGATCGCGTGACCATAGTGAGTATTCAGTTTGTAGGGCGGTTATCTCGTGTACCGCACTAGCGCGACGAATCGTGTTGGAGGCTGCCTCAGATAGACCTAGGTAGCGAACTTTACCCTGCTGAACCAGTTGCGCCATGGCACCTACCGTCTCTTCAATGGGTGTACCAGGGTCTACCCGGTGCTGGTAATAGAGATCAATATGGTCTACGCCTAGTCGCTTAAGGCTCGCTTCACAAGCCGCCTGCACGTAGTTCGGCCGTCCGTTTACGCCCAAAAATTCACCTGCGGGCCCTCGAACGTTGCCAAATTTAGTGGCTAGAACAACATCGTTACGCCGACTTTTGATTGCCTTTCCGACAAGTTCCTCGTTACGGCCTACCCCATACATATCGGCGGTATCTAACAAGGTACATCCCAAATCGAGTGCTCGGTTTATGGTAGCTATCGACTCGTTGTCGTCTGCAGCGCCGTAGAATTCCGACATTCCCATACAACCGAGGCCCAAAGCACCAACGGATGGGCCATTTTTACCCAGTTTGCGAAGCTCCATACAATCTCCTCGTGATATTTGTAATCACAACCGCAGTAAGGTGGCTGACAAGATTATTACGTTTTGGTCTGGTTTTTGATTGCCGTTCTCATACTAGAACGGACTAACGGTGACATGCCGGTATTCACCGCCATTACCATCTCTAGATTCTCCTAAAAAACAGAGAGATGGGTGCGCCGCAAAGTAAAGTGCGGTACCTTCTGGTAGACTCTAGTAGTAGTTTATTCATCAGCGAGGAAAATGACCGAAATAGAAAAGCCCCTTATTGTTCAGTCGCACAGAGAATTACTACTGGATTCTACCAGTGAGCATTATCAGGCTTGCCGTGATGCCATGCAGTCGTTCAGTGAGCTTGTACGGTGCCCCGGTGATTATCACACCTATCAGTTGACGCCACTATCGGTATGGAATGCCTGCTCCGCTGGAGCAACCTCTAGCAGTATCGTTAACACGCTTAACGAGTACGCGCGTTACGCCATACCCCCATCAGTTACCAACGTCGTGAACGAGTGGAGCGAGCGTTACGGCCGCATTCACCTTGTTCGCGAAGGTGAGCGTTTGCTTCTACGTACTCACGACAACCTCATGATGAGGGAGATCCTATTTGTACCGCAGGTAAGCGAGGCAGTTTGGTCGCAGGTAGATGCACGAACAGTAGAGGTGAACCCCCAATTTCGCGGTACTCTCAAGCTAACGCTTGTACACGCAGGTTATCCGGTTATCGACGAGGCGGGCTATACGGAAGGCGCTCCTCTTGAGATTGACCTTAGGACGACAACAGCCAGGGGGAAAACTTTTAAACTGCGTGAATACCAGGAGCTTGCCGCTGCCCGCTTTTGGGCCGAAGGAAAACTAACAGGAGGGTGCGGTGTTCTTAGCTTGCCCTGCGGCTCTGGCAAGACCATTATAGGCTTGCGAGTGCTTCAACTCGCGCGTACCCGTACCCTCATTATCGCACCGGGGGTGGCATCTGCCCGACAGTGGCAGGCAGAAATCTTGGACAAGACCACGCTGCCGCCGGAAGACCTTGGCGAATACAGTGGCGACATCAAGCAGATTAGACCAGTCACTATTGCGACCTATCATGCCTTGACAGCCGCATACCGGGCAGTTGATGGCGATAAGAGTGTCATAAACACACCAGCCATCCTTACTGGAGAGCCCTGGGGGCTGGTCATATACGATGAAGTCCACATGCTGCCAGCACCCATGTTTCGGCTTTCCGCTGAACTGCAGAGCTGCAGGCGCCTGGGCCTCACTGGCACGCTGGTGCGTGAGGATGGCAAGGAACTGGATGTGTTTTCGCTTATCGGACCCGGCAGAATGGATGCTGCGTGGAAGCAGATGGAAGCTGAAGGCTGGATAGCTAGCGCCGAGTGTACGGAAATCCGCGTTCCGATGCCACAAACGCAATCCGAGCTGTATGCCAGTGCGAACAAACGTAACCGGTTTAACGTTGCTGCGTGCAACCCGGCAAAGGTTCCTGTAGCCAAATACCTCATAGATCGCCACAGCCAACGGTCGTGCCTTGTAATGGGGCAGGATCTTGACCAGCTGGCCGACCTGTCACATGCAATTGGGGCACCATTAATCGATGGTAGAACTCCCAACAAGGTGCGCGACAAATACTACAATGAGTTTCGCAACGGCAAACATCGTGTCCTGGTTCTGTCCAGGGTGGGTAATTCTGCCATAGACCTGCCAGAGGCAAGTGTGGCGATTCAGGTGAGCGGCATGTTTGGCTCGCGCCAGGAGGAGGCACAGCGCTTAGGTAGAATACTTCGTCCACGGCCTGGGGATAATCAGGCATTTTTCTATTCACTTGTTTCGGAGGACACGGCAGACGTTGAGTTTGCGGCTAAACGGCAACTCTTCCTGATTGAACAGGGGTATCGGTACACCGTTAAGCATTGGCATGAGTTTATGGAGCAACAACCAATTTGACAAAGATTCATGAAGGCAAGGCTGTGCCTGTCGAGATGTTTTATCTAATGGGCCTTCGCCTAAACGGCAAACGTGAGGTACCGGATTTCTATACATTCCTACTGGAGCAGGACGGGATGCTTCAACCGCTGATTGCGGATGGCCAGATTGTGCTGTTTCGGGAACTTGATCAGTATGCTGCTGCGCTGACCCTAGCGCAGATCGAAGTCGATTTTAAGCAGGAACCAGGGCAGAACAGTGTCTATCTTCTGGACGTAGCGGCAGTACTTTACCTGCTTACACACGAGTCGTCTGACGCAGAAAAGCGAATTCCCAACCTGATCGACTACTTTGCACGGGCGCTTACGGCTATGGGTGTACCTCTCCCGCCCATATTTGAAATCCTGGGAGAATTGGGTACCTTGGTGGATCAGGAGCCATTTTATGGGGGCCTTATGAACAGGGAGAAGTTCAACCGCGAACGGTGTATAGATGGTGTTCGGTGGTGTCTGGGTACGCTTATGTCAGTATCTTGTATTCTCTAGGGGGACGGGTGTGCGAGATTTTGTCATCCTGGCAGACGACCTTACCGGCGCTGCGGATACCGCCGCAATGTTTGCGTCAGAGGTTACCGTACCCACCGTGTACTTTGGCACCGGCTGCGCCCGGGCTCCCTTGCCAAGTACTATAACGGCGTACAGCCTGGCGACGCGCGACCTGCAGCCTGAAGCTGCTGATATGGCGTGGAAGAGTCTGGCACCAGAAGCGGCTGAATTGGGTACCCCTTACCTTAAGGTCGACAGCACATTGCGCGGTAACGTATACGCTTCAATGTTGGCGTTATCACGGGCAACCAATGTCGCTGCAATATTACTCTGCCCTGCATTCCCCCAACAGCATCGAGTTGTGCGTGGTGACTGGGTACTAGTGGGTGGTAGAGAGTATCTAAACATTCGCGAACTGCTACGATCCCAGGGCTGCACACATGTCGAAACGGTTTCCAGTCCTGGTGAGTGTTTAGCGCTACTTCGCGAAAATGCGTGTAGCTTGCGCGTGAGTAGTCCACTAGTGCTCGCAGCGTCTGCAGAGTCCGACGGCGATCTTGCTATGTGGGCTAACCTGGTGAAATCGTCTACTGCTAGCCTTGTCCCGGCAGGTTCTGCCGGCCTTGCCTGTGCACTAGCATCGATACGAACTTTGGAACGCTCTGCTCCCGTCTTTAGTCCGTTGGCGGGTACTCACCGCCGATTAATATTCGTGATAGGCAGCACTACCGCAGTCTCGCGTGACCAGTGCCGCAGACTTCGGGAGCGAAGTGACGTGCGGCAGGTGTGCTCGCTTCCCTGTGCACCGGGGGATTGGACGGCCGGTGACCTGCCGGAGGCACCGCACCTGCTGTGGACAACGCACGACCTGGCTAAAGGCGATGTGGGCTTCCTGCCGGTGCCAGCTTCGTTATTACTACCGGACGAGTTTACCACCCTGGTACTATCAGGCGGGGATACTGCAGAGCGCCTGCTAGTGGCAGCCGGGTACTCACAAATGAGCGTTGTGGGGCACATTTCACCTGGTATTGCTGCTACCCAGGTTCAGGCAGGGCGACCGTGGAATGTCATACTGAAATCTGGTAGTTTTGGGGACGAATACAGTTTGTGCCAGATTTTAGACGCGCTGGTCACAAAGCTAGTTTCCGACTAAAAGTTGTGAGGAGAGCAGTTTGAAAGCCTCGATTGCAATATCTCTTGGTGACCCTGCTGGTGTGGGACCGGAAGTGGTTGTTCGTGCCCTAAACACGCCTGATGTGCTGGCAAGATGCGAACCCGTCGTATATGGCAGCAGGGCAGTAATTGAGGCGGCATCTAAAACGTTGTCACTACCCATCAGGTTTGCCGTTGTGGATGACGGCCTGCTTTCAACGCCGGTACCACTGGGCGAGATAAACCGGGAGGCAGGTGCTGCGGCTGTTCGCTGGGTGCGAAACGCTGCTGCTGCCGTGTTGGCTGGGACTGCCGAGGCGCTGGTCACGGCGCCTATCCATAAAGTAGCCGCAGGGCTAGGAGGTTCGCCTTTTCCTGGGCATACCGAGCTTCTAGCAAATCTTGCAGGAAGTAACGACGTAAGCATGATGCTGGTGGCGGGGAATTTGAGGGTCGTTCATGTTAGCACTCACGTCTCCTTGCGGCAGGCTATTGACGCGGTAACCGAAGGGCGTGTTGTGAAAACAATTGAGAGCGCTATGGAGGGGTGCCAACTCCTCGGCCTCGAACAGCCGAGGATAGGTGTGGCGGGGCTAAATCCTCACGCCGGTGAGGGCGGCAAGTTTGGCACGGAGGAAGAGACAGTCATCTCTCCAGCCATTGCATCCTTCATAGGTCGTAGCTGTAATGTAGTGGGGCCCGTATCACCCGACACGGTTTTTGCGAGGGCGCTTCAAGGCGAGTTCGATATTGTAGTGGCGATGTACCATGACCAGGGACATATACCTGTGAAGCTCGCCGGGTTTGATTCGGGAGTTAATGTTACAGTTGGCCTACCATTTGTACGCACCAGCCCCGACCATGGAACTGCCTTTGATATCGCAGGAAAGGGCGTCGCGCGCGCGGACAGCATGGTGGCTGCCCTTTTAATGGCCGCAGAAATGGTAACACGAGGTCGCTAGCCCCTCACCATACTGGTGAGAGCGAGCTTGAGGTTGGCGGGCTTCTCTGCCAGGCGACGCATGGTGTATGGATACCAGTGGTCTCCGAATGGCGTATATATTCGCATACGGTATCCGTCGCTAACTAGCTGCTCCTGCAATTCCCTCCGCACGCCGTACAACATCTGAAATTCAAACTTGTCGGGGGAAAGGTCTAATTCGTTCTTGATCTGGATCGCAGCGTCGATCATCTTCTTGTCGTGCGTTGCGATACCGGGATAGACGCCATGTTCCATCAGCCTGCGCAACAAGCGAACATAGTTTGCATCTACCTCATCCTTTGTTGGAAACGCTACCGTGGCATTCTCCTGATAAGCACCCTTACACAAGCGAACACGGGCTCCCAGATTGATGAGCTCCTCTACGTCGGCCGCACTTCGTCGCAGGTACGACTGTATAACCACACCAGTATTCTTCAGCGGCACATCCGCAGTAAATATGTCGCGGAAGATTTTCAATGTGGCATCGGTATGAGCCGAACTTTCCATGTCGATCCTCACAAATATTTCAGGGGCTGCGGCCTTCAGTAGTCTCTGCAGGTTACGGCTTGCTAGCTCGGGGCTAATGTCCATTCCGAGTGCAGTTAATTTTATCGAGACATTAGCGTCCAGTTCATTCGATCGAATATTCTGAAGGAGTCGAAGGTAGGTATCCACCGTGCCCGCGATCTCCTGCTCCGAGGTAACGCTCTCGCCCAGGAAATCTAGCGATACTGTAAAGCCGCGCTTGTTTAGCTGCCGTACAGGCTCGGTAATCTGCTCGATCGTTTCACCAGCAATGAACCGCTGCGCCATCGCATTTGCTATTCGGTTATGCCGTGCAAAATGTTCGAGTTGACGTGAGCCGGCCATTTGAAGAAGCAGCGTTCTGGTAATCATGTTTTGTAGTTCCTCTCCCATCGACAGCCGCGCTGTTGTCACGTGGTTATGGTTATAATTGTACCGTTCTCACAGGTAATCTTCAGTAAATCATTACGTTCAAGGATCTACCCAAATGGCAGTATCTGCGGTTTTATAATTTCGCCTGAAAACATTCCCTCCAACCCGCCCAAGTAGGGTAATCTCGTAGGGACTCGGTGAGATAACTGCCCCTCAGTTTTGTGATCCGGTTAGGAGACGACTGCGTGCACATTCAGGAACTAGATACACCAGCCCTACTTGTAGACAGGAGTCGACTAGAGCGAAACATTCGTGCTATGATGGATTTGGCAGTGCAGAATGGCAAAAAGCTCCGACCCCATATCAAAACACATAAGTGTGTCGAGATTATGAAGCTTCAGCTTGCCGCGGGTGCTGACGGGATAACCGCTGCCAAAGTATCCGAAGCGGAGGTTATGGTAAACGGTGGTGCACAAGATGTGTTCATCGCCAACCAGGTAATAGGTGATTTCAAGGCCGAACGGCTTGCTCAGCTTGCTCGCAGGGCAGTAATATCTGCGGCGGTGGATACCAGGTTTGGTGTTACATTTGCTGCACGCGCTGCTCGCAAAATGAACGTTAGCCTTGCACTTATGATAGAGGTTGATACGGGGCTGGGGCGCGCAGGAGTGCGTTCAGTGGATGAAGCGGTGTCGCTTGCCCGCGCAATAATAGACGAACCAGGTGTTACCGTCGGTGGCGTCTTCACACACGAAGGACATCTTTACAGAGCTATGAACGACGGGCAGCGTGAACGAGCGGCCGCTGCCGTTGCGGAGGCTAACCGCAGG